>DASXLB010000036.1 GCA_036496585.1 Vicinamibacterales bacterium | reverse complement strand
CCTGGGGCGGCGACGCTGGCGTCGCGTCTTCGCGCCGCGGGCGCGGGTCGATCGGAGCCGGCCGCGCGATTCCTCGGCGGCGCCCGGCCGATCGCGACGCTGCGCGCGGATCTGACGAGCGTCTCGAGCTGGCGACTGGCGTTGCGGCTGCTCGGGGAGCGCGTCGCGCCATCGCGGCACTACATGCGCGCGTTGTATCCGCGCTGGCCGCGCGCGCTCCTGTGGCTGGCCTATCTGGATCGATTGGCGCGAGGGACACCGAAGTGGTTTCTGCGGACGCGTCCGAGGGACGGCGCGCCGTGAGCGTTCGCCGTCATCTGCGCGGGCGTGTCACGAAATAGAACGCAGATGTACCGCCCTTCATCCGCGGACGCACCCCGGCACCGCGATCCCTCAGTGGCTCACGATGATGAACCAGCCGGCCACGACGGGGCCCTGCGGCCCGCGGCCGCGTTGTCCCGGAGCAGGCGGCGTGCTGCCCGGCGCCGGCGCCGGTGCCGGGCCACGCTCGGGCTGAAAGAGATAGGCGCGATGCGTCTGCGGATCGACGGCGATGGTCTTGGCGCCGGCGAACGTCGCGACAGTCGCGGTGACGCTGTACTTGTCCGCGGAGTCCTGGTGGACGACCGTGACGTTGCCTTCCCCGCCGTTGGGCACGTAGACGAGCTTCTCGGACGGATCCCAGCCGAGCGCATCGACGCGCGTTCCGTTGGGAATCGTCGCGACGATCTTGCCGCTGGAAGCATCGACAACGACGGAGGTCTTGCTGCAGCCGGAGAAGATGCGATTGGTGGCGCTGTCGTAGGCGATGCCGGTCGGGCCGTCGCACGGCGCGAGCGGCCAGGAGGCGGTGGCCTTCCAGGTCTTGACGTCGATCACCTGGATCGTGCTCTTGCCTTCGTTGTTGACGAAGATGTGTCCCTTGCCGTCCGCCACCGCGCCCTCGGGTCCGTTGTCCTCGAGTTCGACCGTGGCGACGACGTCACCGGTGGTGGGATCGATCGCGGTCAACGTGCCGGGCCGGCTGTGGTTGGTCAGGATGATCTTGTCGTCCGGGGCGTCGTACATGATTCCGTCGAGTCCCGGGCCGATCTTGATCTTCTTGATTGGCGCCAGCGTCTCGAGGTCGAACATGGACACGGTCTGATCACCGCTGTTGGTGGTGAAGCCGTGCCCGGCCTTCGGTGCGACGCCCACGCCGTGGACACCCGGGGTGTCGAGGATGTCGCCGACGACCTTGCCGGTGGCGCCTTCAACGACCATCACGTGAGTGGATCGCGACACGAACACGCGCCCTCTTGCCGAGTCCACGGCGACGTAGTCCGTTCCGCCTTCGCCCTTGATGTCGAACTTCTCCATCTTGAAGGTGGGGGCCGCGATGAGCCCGGAGGCCGCCAGCCAGGCGAGCCCGAGAGCCGTGACGGAGGCACGATTGATCCACCGTGAGAGTCCGGAAGTCAGCATTGCTTCGCTCCTTCGCTGCATATCATCCCTCGAACTATACCGATCGGATCCTGACAGTTCGATGACAGTGAGCGACAATAGCCGGATGCCGACGCTGAACCTCGAACACATCGCCTGCAACGTCGCCGACCCTGTCGCGATGGCCGCCTGGTATGTCGAACACCTGGGGATGCGGGTCGTTCGCCACGCCCCAGAGCCGTCGCAGATACACTTCCTCGCGGACGCGGCCGGCCGCGCGGTCATCGAGATCTACCGCAATGTCGGCGACGCGATCCCTGACTATGCGGCGATGAATCCGATGCGATTTCATGTCGCTTTCGCGGCCGCCGATCCCGACGCCGCCCGCGCGGCGCTGGTCGCCGCCGGCGCGTCGTTCGTCGAAGAACGCTCGATGCCGGACGGATCGCGGCTGCTGATGCTGCGCGATCCATGGGGGATGCCTCTCCAGTTGTGCACGAGGCCGACGCCGCTCCTGCCCGGCCGCTGACCCTCGCAGCGGCGCCGGCAGATCTATCGCGCTTCGCGGTAGGCGGCGCGCGCCGCCGCCGCAATCCCGTTGGCCCGTGCCCAGCCCGGATGCGCATCGGTCAGTTCCGCCTGAATCGCCGCCGCCGTTTCATCGGCCGACTTGCCGGCGCCCTTGAGCGCCGCGGCGCGGCTGGCGATCGTCTGCATCAGCGCACGGTTGGAGGCGATCAGCGTTCCAGGCCCGGTCGCCCCGTGCGACGGCACGATCGTCGACGGGTGCATCGCGTCGAAGGTATCGAAGGCGCGCAGCCACGCCGCCATGCTCGTCACGTCGCTGGCCGCGAGGAAAGACTCGTTCATCACGACATCGCCCGCGAACAGTACGCGATCCTCCTCGACGAAGAACCCCGTGTCGCCGCGCGTGTGGGTCGGCCCGACCAGCACGGCGTGCACGTGCACGCCGCCGAGATCGAAGATGTAGTCGCTGTCGAAGGTGACGTCGGCCGTCCGGCGCGCGGCGTCCTTCAGCAGCTCCGCCGTGACCGCAGATCGGCCCGCAAAGGTCCGCACCATCGACATCCCGCTCTGCTCGAATTCCGTCTCCTGCACGCGCGAGTTGACGTACTTCGCCTCGGGGGGAAACGCGTCGTAGCCGGTGGTGTGCTCCGGATGGAAGTGGGTCGTGGCGATGAAGAGCGCGGGAGGATGGTTGATCTTTGCCAGTTCCCGGAGCACGGTCTCGCCGTTGCGGCGGCCCAGACCCGGATCGATGACCAGGGAGGCGGACGAACCGATCACCATGCCGACGTTGGGCACGAGGCCGACGTTGTTGTCGGGAATCAGATAGGTGTGCGGCGCGAGTCTGACGGTGGCGTTCTCGCGGACGAGGGGGTCCGGCGCCGGCCCGCGCGGCTGCGCGGCAAGCCCGAATCCGGTGCCCACTACGGCCGTCACCGCGATCCAGAGACGAAGCGTCGTCCGGTCCATCGTTGGCGCGACGAGTATAGCGCTGGCGCGCATTCTGCACGCTGGTCCTGAGTGATGAATCGGCTGCGACGCGGGATCGGGTCGGCGCGAGCCTGGCTGCACGGGCGACCACGATTTCTCGCGGCCGCCATCGTCTTGATGGCGCTTGGGTTAGCGATTGCCGCCGGCGGCACGTTCTGGTTCTGTCACGACCTCGTCGCTGGGCTCCCGGGGGAGAAAGAAATACATGGGCTCGGGGACATGGCCCAGGCGACGACCATCTTCGACGCCCACGATGTGCCGGTGTTCACCATTTTCAGAGAGCAGCGGATCGAGGTCCCGCTCGCCCAGGTGTCGCCGCTGCTCGTCAACGCGGTCGTCTCGGTCGAGGACCAGCGGTTCTACGATCACTCAGGCGTCGACGTGATCCGCATCATGGCCGCCGCCGTGCGCAACTTTCGCGAAGGCCGCCGCGCCGAGGGCGGCAGCACCATCACCCAGCAGCTGGCGCGCCAGAGCTTCCTGACGCGCGACAAGACGTACCGACGCAAGTTGAAAGAAGCCGTGCTGGCCGCGCGCATCGAACGCCAGTTCACCAAGCCACAGATCCTCGAGATGTACCTGAACAAGGTGTATTTCGGCGACGGCCTGTACGGGGTCGAGGCCGCCGCCCGGGGCTACTTCGGCAAACATGCCAGCGAGCTCAACGTTGCCGAGGCGGCGCTCCTCGCCGGGCTGATCCAGTCGCCGTCGAGCTACGCGCCGACGGTGAATCCCGACCGCGCCGTCGCCCGGCGCACCGTCGTGCTCGGCGCGATGCTGTCGAATCATGCCATCAGCCAGGACGACTACGATCGAGCCCGGCACGCGCCGATGCGCCTGAGCAACGGCATCGAAATGAAGGAGTCGTTCGGCCTCTATTTCAAGGAGCAGGTGCGCCGGGAGCTGGTCGAACGCTTCGGCGCGACCCGTATCGCCGAAGGCGGCTTGCGCGTCTACGCGACCATCGATCCGGCGTTGCAGCATCTAGCGGAGAAGGTTGTCGAGGACGGCATCGCCACGATCGAGCGCCGCCGCGGCTATCGGCACCAGACGCGTGACACGGCCGACGATCTCGACTACCTGCAGGGCGCGCTGGTCGCGCTCGAGCCGGGGACCGGCGCCGTGCGGGCGCTGGTCGGCGGCCGCGACTTCAACGAAAGCCATTTCAACCGCGCCACACAGGCGCGCCGACAGTCGGGGTCGGCCTTCAAGCCGTTCGTCTACGCCGCGGCGCTCGAAGCCGGCTATTCCCCCGCGTCGCTGATCTCGAACCTGAACGCCGCCGTCGACACGCCCGAAGGCAAGTGGATGCCCGAGGACGGCCATTCGGATGCCGACGCGATGACGATGCGCTCGGCGCTGAAAATCTCGAGCAACCGCGCGGCCGTGCAGATGCTGACCACGGTCGGCATCCCGGCGGCCGTGAGCTACGCGCAGAAGATGAATGTCGGCACGCCGCCGAGCGTGCCGTCGCTCGCGCTCGGGACGAGCGACGTGACGCTGCTGTCGCTGACCTCCGCGTACGGCGCCTTTGCCGACGCCGGAACGCTGCAGGCGCCGGTCCTCATCCGGCGCGTCGAAGACGCCGACGGCACGGTGCTCTACACCGATCCGGCCCACGCGCAGCGCGTCCTCAGCGAGTCGTCCGCGTTCCTGATGTCGAGCATGCTGGCCGACGTGATCACGTCCGGGACCGCCTACAAGGCGCGGCAGATGGGGTTCACGCTGCCGGCCGCCGGCAAAACCGGCACGACCAACGACTACGTGGATGCCTGGTTCGTGGGCTACACGCCTCATCTGGTCACCGGCGTCTGGGTCGGGTTCGATCAGCCGAAGACGATCATCGCCAACGGCTACGCCGCCGACGTGGCCGTGCCGATCTGGGCGGCGTTCATGAAAACGGCGACCAGGGGGGACAAGGCGGACTGGTTCGAGCGCCCGGCCAACGTGATCGGCGTGAACGTCTGCCGCCTGTCGGGCCAGCTGCCCAACACCGGCTGCGCCAGCGTTCTCACCCCGACCGACAACGGGACGCTCGAGGCGCGATCGATGGTCTACACGGACTATTTCGTGAAAGGGCGCCAGCCGACGACGCTCTGTCCGCTGCACCCGCTGCCCAACGGCTCCGCGACGATGATTGCCGCCGGTGCGCCGCCCGGATCCGTCCCCGGCGAGCCGGCCCCTGGGGTCACGCCGCCGGGCGTGCCGGTTGGAACGGTCGGAGCCTCGCCGCCGCTGCCCGGTACGGTGGCGCCTGATCAGGAGCCCAAGAAGAAACGCGGCTTCTGGGGCCGACTCTTCGGTCGAGGCGGGGGATAGCGCGCGGGCTTTTGCGCGGATCACGCCGATCGCTGATAGATTGGGCGGAGGATGCCGTTTTCCTCCGTGGTGGGCCATCGGCCGGTGCTGGAGCTGCTGGCACGCGCCGTCGCCCGACAGATGCTGCCGCAGAGCCTGATCTTTGCCGGACCGGCTGGCATCGGAAAGCGGCGAACGGCGCTCGCGCTCGCACAGGCGCTCAACTGCGACTCGCCGATCGCGATCGCCGCATCCGCAACCGTCGCCGCCGGGATGGACGCCTGCGGCGCCTGCGTCCCGTGCACGCGGATCGCCCGCGGCGTCCACGCCGACATCCTCGTCGTCGAGCCGGGTGACTCCGGCACCATCAAGGTGGATCAGGTGCGCGAGGCGATCGATCGCGCGATGTACCGGCCGTTCGAAGGCCGTCGCCGGATCGTCACGATCGAAGATGCCGACGCCTTGCTCGCGGAGGCCCAGAACGCGCTCCTCAAGACGCTCGAAGAGCCGCCGCCGGCCTCGGTATTCGTGCTAATCACGTCGCGCCCCGATCTTCTGCTGCCGACGGTGAGATCGCGATGCCAGCGTCTGCGTTTCGGGCCGCTGCACCCGGCCGATGTGGCGGCCGTGCTGGTCCGCGATCATGGTTTCGACGCGGCGGATGCGCGAGCCGCCGCAGCGGCAAGCGATGGCAGCGTCGGGCGTGCGCTGACCGACGGCGCTGCCGACGCGCTGGAAGATCGGGATGCCGCCGCGCAGCTCCTCGGCGCGGCCGCCACACCCGATCCGCGGCGACGGCTCGACGCGGCCAAGGCGTTTGCCGGCAGCGCGGCCGATCGCGACGAGTTGTCGCGGCGTCTCCGGGCGGTGTCGTCGCTGCTGCGCGACCTCGGTCTCATCGCGGTGCGCGGCGCTGAGCACATCCTGGCCAACGCGGACGTGCGGCCGCAGCTGCAGTCGCTCGCTCGGGCCTACGACGCGCGCCGCGCCGTCGAGGCGTTCGCGGTGGTGGATCGCGCCGTCGACGCGCTCGATCGCAACGCGAGCCCGAAGATCGTCGCCGACTGGGTGGCGCTGCATCTATGAGTACGGCACCCGCCCGGCCGTTCGTGTCGGTCAAATTTACGCCGGCGGGGCGCCAGTACTCGTTCCTGCTGCCCGATCTGCTGGTCGACGATCAGATGCGGCCCGGCGACGAGGTCGTCGTCGAAAGCGCCGAGGGACAGGCGATCGGCACGGTAACCCGGATGGCGGCCGAGCACGCCGACCGACGCCGGCCGCCAGAGCACGATGCGGCGGTCGTGCTGCGGCGCGCCAGCGAGCAGGACGTCGTCCAGAAGCTGAAGCACCGGCAGCGCGAACAGGAAGCACACCGCGTCGCGCAGATGAAGATCCGCGAGCGCGGGCTGCCGATGAAGCTGACGCGTGTCGAGTATCCGTTCGACGGCGGGCGTCTCGTCTTCTACTACACCGCCGACGCGCGGGTCGACTTCCGCGAACTGGTCCGCGATCTCGCCGGCCACTTCCACGTGCGCATCGAGATGCGGCAGATCGGCGTCCGCGACGAGGCGAAGATGCTCGGCGGCTACGGGTCCTGCGGCCGGCCGCTGTGCTGCACGACCTGGCTGAAGACCTTCGAGCCGGTGTCGATCAAGATGGCGAAGCAGCAGCAGCTCAGCCTCAATCCTTCGAAGCTGTCGGGACAGTGCGGCCGCCTCAAGTGCTGCCTGCGCTACGAGCTGCCGAACGGCAACGGCGTGAAGCACGGCGGCTGCGCCGACAACGGCGCCTGCACGAATCCGACCGGCTGCGGCACCGGCGGGTGTGGATCCTGCGGATCCTGCCACTCCTAGGATCGCGTGCCCGACTCGCCGCTGCCCCGCATTGCCATCACCGTCGGCGACCCGGCTGGCATCGGGCCCGAGATCTCGCTGAAAGCCGCCGCCGACCCGCGCGTCACCGAGGTGTGTGACCCGATCCTCTACGGGCCGCATACCGCCGAGCAGCTGCGCGCTTTCACGCCGGGTGTGCTGTCGGGGGCGGCCGGCCGAGCCGCCTACGAGGCCGTCGTCGCAGCCGCGGAGGACGCGCGGCACGGACGTGTCGCTGCCATGGCGACGGCACCGATCAACAAGGAAGCCTTCGCGCTGGCCGACCTGCCGTGGAAAGGGCACACCGACCTGCTGGCCTTCCTGTGCGGCGGCGAGAAGGCGGTGATGATGTTCTACGCGGAGGAGCTCCGCGTCGTGCTCGCGACGGTGCACGTCGCGCTGCGCCAGGTCCCCGGCCTCATCACGCGCGAGCTGATGGATTTCGTCATCGATCTGACGGCGTCGGAGCTGCCGCGCTTCGGATTTCCCCGGCCGCGGATCGCGGTGGCCGGTCTCAACCCGCACGCGGGCGAGCATGGCGTGATCGGAGACGAGGACGCGAACGTGCTGCGCCCTGCCGTGGAGGCCGCGCGGGCGCGCGGCGTCGCCGCCAGCGGCCCATGGCCGGCCGACACGGTGTTTTCGCGCGCCGCGCGCGGCGAGTTCGACGCGGTCATTGCCTGCTACCACGACCAGGGGTTGATTCCGGTGAAGCTGCTCGCCTTCGGCCGCGCGGTCAACGTGACGCTCGGGCTCCCCATCATCCGGACCTCGGTCGACCACGGCACCGCGTTCGACATCGCGGGACGAGGGGAGGCCGATCCCTCCAGCCTGATCGAAGCGATCCGCCTGGCTGCTACACTGGTGAGCCGGGCCCGCTAGGGCGGCGACGCATGGCGAAGACCGAGCGCGAAGAAGCGCAGAAAATCATTGCCGACAACCGGAAGGCCAGCCACGACTACCACCTGCTCGAGACGTTCGAGGCCGGGATGGCGCTCGTCGGCACCGAGGTGAAGTCCATCCGGGAGGGTGGCGCCAACCTTCGCGACAGCTTCGCGCGGATCGAGGGCGGCGAGATCTGGGTGTACAACATCCATATCAATCCGTACCGGAACCGCGGCTACAGCGATCACGAGCCGACGCGGCGGCGCAAGCTGCTGCTCCACCGGCAGGAGATCCGGAAGCTGATTGGCAAGACGGTGGAGCGCGGCATGACACTCGTGCCGGTGCGCCTCTACCTGAAGAACGGGCGCATCAAGCTGGCGATCAGCCTGGCGAAGGGCAAAAAGTCGCACGACAAGCGCGAAACCATCAAGCGCCGCGAAACCGACCGGGAAACGCGCGCGGCGGTCAAGGAGCGACGCGGCCGCTGAACGAACGGCGGCCGGTTTCCGGGCGCCGAAACCGCGCGGAACGGGTTAGACTAGGCGCGCATTATGAAAACCAACCGCGCGGTGCTGACCGCCCTGGTGCTCATCGTGGTAATTGCTGCGGGCTGGTGGCTCTTCCACCGCGGCAGCGCTGCCAGAGTCGACCTGATCTCCCAATTCCAGCAGGCCAAGCGACAGGGCGGCGAATACAGCGTGGTCGACGCCACGCTGGGCGGCGAACGCAAGCAGGCGATCGCCGCGCCACCCAACGGCCGCCTCACGTTCCACATTCGCGTGCCCGACGACGGGTGGCTGCGCGTGTCGCTCGGCACCAAGCCCGAATCCTGGGAGCAGGACGGCAACGGCGTGCTGTTCTTCGCCGGTGTGTCGGACGGCCGCAGCTTCGAGAAGCTCTTCGAGCAGGTGCTCAACCCGCACGCCAATCCCTCCGAGCGCCGCTGGATCCCGGTCGCGGTCGATCTGTCGGCCTACGCTGGCGAGGAGATGGACATCATCCTGAACACGCGCAGCAGCCCAGCCGGCCAGGCCGACGATCAGCGCAACGACATGCCGCTCTGGGGCGCACCCAACATCAGCCGGTGACGAGGCCGCGCGGCTGAAGATGGGTGTTCCGCTCCTGGACCTGCAGGCCCAGTATCGGCCCCTCCGTGACGATCTCCTCGCGGCGCTGACCCGTGTCGCCGACAGCCAGCGGTTCATCGGCGGGCCCGAGGTCGAGGCCCTCGAACAGCAGATCGCCGGCCGCCTGGGCGTCGCGCACGCCGTGGGGCTGTCGTCGGGCACCGACGCGATCCTCGTCGCGCTGATGGCGCTCGGGATTGGGCCGGGCGACGAGGTCGTCACGCCCACATTCTCGTTCTTCGCCACCGCCGGCTGCGTCGCCCGCGTCGGTGCCACGCCAAGATTCGTCGACGTCGATCCGGCAACGTGCAATATCGATCCGTCGGCGCTCGCCGCCGCCATCACGCCGCGCACCAAAGCGATCATTCCCGTGCACCTCTACGGGCAGTGCGCCGAGATGGATCCGATCCTCGATCAGGCGCGGCGTCACGGCCTGGCGGTGATCGAGGACGCGGCGCAGGCGATCGGCGCCACGGACCAGGGGCGTCAGGCGGGATCGATGGGCGTCGCGGGATGTTTTTCGTTCTTCCCCAGCAAGAACCTCGGTGCGTTCGGCGACGCCGGACTGCTGACGACCAACGACGCCGCCCTGGCGGCGGAAGTGCGGCTGCTGCGCAATCATGGAGCCGAGCCGAAGTACTTCCACCGGCGGATCGGCGGCAATTTCCGCCTCGACGCGCTGCAGGCGGCGGTGCTCGGCGTGAAGCTGCGCCACCTGGATTCGTGGACCGAGGCGCGGCGTCGCAACGCCGATCGCTACGATCGCCTGTTCGCCGCGGCGGCGGCGCCGATCGGTCTGCCGGCGCGTGCGCCAGGACGCCGCCACATCTTCAACCAGTACGTGATTCGCCTCCAACGGCGTGACGCCGTGAAGGCGGCGCTCGACGCCGCGGGCATCGGCACGGAGATCTACTATCCGGTGCCGTTCCACCTGCAGGAATGCTTCGCGCCGCTCGGCTATCACCACGGCGACTTTCCGCACGCCGAGGCGGCCGCCGCCGAGGTGCTGGCGATTCCGATTTACGGCGAGCTGACCGAGGCGCAGCAGCAGACGGTCGTCGACGCGATCGTCGCCGCCGCATGAAGCGGCTCCTCGTCACCGGCGCCGCCGGGCTGCTCGGCGCGGCGATCGTCGAAGAGCTGGGCCGCGACCACGAGGTTACCGCCGCGGACCACGCGGCGCTGGACATTACCGATGTCGCGGCCATCCGGCGGATGGTCACGGAGGTACGGCCGGCGGTGATCGTGAACTGCGCGGCCTACAACGACGTCGACGGAGCCGAAGACGACGCCCCCGCGGCGCTGCGGGTCAATGCCTTCGGTGTACGGGCCCTGGCGGCCGCGGCGCGCGACTGCCAGGCGGCGTTCGTGCACTACAGCACGGATTTCGTGTTCGACGGCGAATCGGCGCGCCCCTACACCGAAGAAGATCCAGTCAACCCGCGCAATACCTACGCGGCGTCGAAGCTGGTCGGCGAGTGGTTCGCCGCTGACGCGCCACGCCACTACGTGCTGCGTGTCGAGAGCCTGTTCGGGCCGCCCCCGACGCCCGTGGCGCGGCGCGGCAGCGTTGGCACCATCGTCGATCGCATCCGCAACGGCGAAGTCGTGCCGGTGTTCGTCGACCGCACCGTGTCGCCGGCCTATACGCCCGACGTAGCGGCAGCGACGCGCGCCGTCCTGGATCGCGAGGTGCCTCCCGGCGTCTATCACTGCGTCAACGACGGCGCCGCGACGTGGCGGGATGTGGCCGAAGAAGTGGCGCGCCAGCTGGGCGCCGGCCTGACGATCAAAGCGCTGACGCTCGAGACGTTCAAGGCGCGCGCGCCGCGCCCGCGCTACTGCGCGATGTCGCCGGCACGGCTCGCCTCGTTGGGCGTGGTGATGCCGCCGTGGCGCGACGCGATCGCGCGCTACCTGCGGGCGGGCGCCTAGGCTAGCGATTCCTCGACCAGGGCGGCGATGCGGTCGGCGATCGCCAGGCAGGCGGTCAGGCCAGGTGATTCGATGCCCGCGGCATGCACGAGCCTGGGCTGCTGCGTGTCGCGCCGGATCATGAAATCGGCGAACCGCACGTCGGCCGGCGCCAGTTTCGGGCGGATGCCGCTGCCGCCGTACTCGAGATCGTCCAGCGAGAGGGCCGGCAGCAGCATGCGCGCCGGCTCGAGGAACGTCTCGATCGGCAGGCGGTCGTTTTCGTAGTCTTCCTTGTCGGACTGATATCGAGCCGTCGGCCCGAGCAGGACAGTGCCGTCCGGCGCCTTGGTCAGGTGGACGCCGAGACTGTGGCCCGAGGTGTCTGGCAGCGGATAGACCAGGCCGTTGACCCACGCGGAACGCGCCACCCGCAGCCGCGCATACTCGCCGCGGCACGGATGGATCGTGAAGGCCTCGCCGCCGAGCATGGCCGACACGTCGTCGGCATACAGGCCTGCCGCATTCACGACCACCCGCGCCTCCGCGTGTTCGAGAGCCGTGCGCAGCAGGTAACCGCCGCTCGCCGGTTCGCCGCTTTCGACCCGAGCGTTAGGGACGAAGAGCGTTCCGGCGGCTTCGGCCGCGCGCCTCAAGGCCAGCACCAGCATCGAGGCGTCGAGACGCCCGGTGTTGGGCGACCACAGCGCTGCGGCGGCGGCGGCGATGCGCGGCTCTCGACGCGTCACGAAGGCCTGCTCGACGATCTCGAGTCCCTGGGCGCCATTCGCCGCGCCGAGCCGCTGGAGTGCCTCCAGCCGCCCGAGATCGCTCTGGTTCGCCGCGACGATCAGCTTGCCGCACCGTTCGTGATACACCCCGTGCCGGGCGCAGAAGGCGTACAGCCGCGCGGCCCCTTCGACGCAGAGCTGCGCTTTCAGCGAGCCGGTCGGGTAATACATGCCGGCGTGGATCACGCCGGAGTTGTGCGTGCTCGTCGCCATGCCGGGCCGGGGCTGGCTCTCGAGGACGGCGACGGTGCGGTTGCGCTGCGCGATTTCGAGGGCGGCGGCCAAACCGACGACACCGCCGCCGATCACGATGGCGTCGAGGGCTTCTCCAGACGACACGATATGAGGATTATAGTGAATCGACCCCGATGACGCCGCCGCCCGTCAGTGCGGCATCACTTTCCCGAGAAGCGCCTTCGCTGGATCGCCGCTGATGAGCGTCAGCTCGAGCGGCTCGTAGGCGTCTGCACGCGCTCCTGGCGCGATGACGAGGCGATAGCGTGCCGGCGTGGTGCTGTTCACCACCAGGTCGTCGACGCGATGCCCTCGAAATGCAACGGCGAAGCGCACCGGCGACGCCGGAGCCGTCAGGCGGCACGGCAGCTCGATCCATCGCACGCCTGGCGGCACGAACAGGGTCGTGTGACCCGTGGGGCGCCGCATCTTTTCTCCGGTTGCAGCGTCAGCTTCCCATTCGCCGACCCCCCACCCGACATGCTCCATGTTCGCGTGCAATACGCGCTCGTGGATCCTTACCGGCAGCGCGATCAGGAGCAGCGCGACGGCTGCCGCGGCCCAGCGATCGGCCCGCCGGGACGGGGCGGCATCGGCGCCCATGCCCGCCATCGCGCCCATCGAGAGCGCGAACACGAAGCTGACCTGCGGTGTCAGCAGCGGATGGCCCAGCAGCATCGTCGCGATGAACGCCAGGTTGGCGGCGGTGAGCACGTGCAGCTCGCTGCGGCGATCGTCCGGCAGCGAGCGGTGGGCCACGCGCCAATGACGGATGACGGCGGCAGCCAGCCACCCCGCGGCGAGCGCGCCGACGAGGCCGAGCTCGGCCGTCAGCTGCAGCAGGTTGTTGTGGGCATTCTCGCGAACGTAGTAGATGTGCAGCGGGCTGGCCGCCAGGTAGTCGCCGGATGCGGCGTAGAAGGTGCCGATGCCGAGACCGAAGACTGGGCGGCTGCCGAGCATGCGCAGGGCGATGCGGCCCATTTCGATCCGCACGGTCACCGACAATCGCGCCTCGGGGCCGGTGAACGGATTGGGAAACAGGAGGAGAAAGATGACGCCGGCGAATCCGCACGCGGCGAGGCCATAGAGCGCCAACCGCCGTGAATCCGGCATTCGCAGCCGCGCGGCAAGCAGGCTCGCCACGGCGACGATCGCCGCGGCGACCGCGGCCCGCGAGCCGGTGAGCCACGTGGCGGCGGCGAGCAGCGCGGCCACGCCGAGCGCGGCAAGGCGCGCGAAGCCATTGCCCGACAGGGCGATGCCGCACACGACCACCTCGGCAAGCGCGAAATACGAGCCGGCGGCGTTCACGTCCCCGTAGCCGGTATTGATGCGAACGCTCTGCAGGGCGGTCCGTAGCGTGATCAGAGGCGTCGGCGAGCGCAGCGTGATTTGCAGGAGTCGCGTGAGGTTCAGGGCGGCGGCGCCGGCCGCCCCGGCGACGAGCATTCGCGAAAACGCTGCCGTCCACTGGGGGCGGTGGCGAGCGGCAGAGGCTGCGGCGGCGGCGAGCAGCAGGCCCTCGATCGCGAAGATGCCTTGATCGACTCCGGCCAGGACGCCGCGTTCCCTGAGGTAGTCGTCGGTGACCGCCTGGACAATCGACGGCCAGAACAGCGACGGCTCGAGCGCGTAGGTGCTTGCGAGCACGACGAGCAGCGAGCAGCCGACGACGGTCGCCGCCACGAGCAGGGGAGCCCAGAGGTCCGGCGCGACAGGCTCGTCGCGGGCACGCAGGCTGGCGCGCCAGGCGCCGCCGCAGATGGCGGCGACGACGATTGCTTCGGCTTCATGGAAGGGCGCCGACACGATCGAGCCGAGGAACGCGACGGGAATCGCGGCGGCCAGCACCAGGAGTACGGCGCTGGGCGCGGCCGCGGCGCCGGCGGCGATGAGCACCAGGACCGCCTTGGGCCACGCCCCGATGAGCGGGTCGCGGACCGTGTAGAACAGAACGAGCGAAGTGGCCGCGGCGATGGCCGCCGCGAGGACGCGCTGGACCGATCGGCGCATGTGGAACGGACGGTCAGTCTACCATCGCGGCCGCCGACCCAAAGGCTGGATGCATTGACGGTTACGGGGACATTGCCCTATGATCACGGGGCACTCCTGCAGTAACTCAACGATTATTGATTGTGTCCAAGCGAGCCTTAATCACCGGCATAACGGGCCAGGACGGCTCGTATCTGAGCGAACTCCTTCTCGAGCAGGGCTACACGGTCTTCGGCGCCGTCCGTCGATCGAGCGCTCCGAATCTCTGGCGGATCGAGCATCTGCTCGATCGCGTGACGCTGCGTCCAGCCGACCTGCTCGATCAGCTGTCGCTGATCCGGCTGCTCGCCGACGTCGAGCCCGACGAGGTCTACAACCTCGCGGCGATGTCGTTCGTGCCGGCCTCGTGGGACCAGCCGATGCTCACCGGCGAATTCAACGCGCAGGGTGTCACCCGCATGCTGGAGGCGGTGCGCCACGTCAACCCGCGCATCAGGATCTATCAGGCGTCGTCCAGCGAGATGTTCGGCAAGGTGCGCGAGGTGCCGCAGACGGAGCTGACGCCGTTCTATCCGCGCAGCCCCTACGGCGTGTCGAAGGTCTTCGGCCACTACATCACCGTGAACTACCGCGAGAGCTACGGGCTCTTTGCGTGCTCCGGGATCCTGTTCAACCATGAGTCCCCGCGCCGCGGCCTGGAGTTCGTCACGCGCAAGGTGACCGACGGCGTGGCGCGCATCAAGCTCGGACTCGCCGATTCGCTGAGGCTCGGCAATCTGGACGCGCAGCGCGACTGGGGCTTTGCCGGCGACTACGTGCGGGCGATGTGGATGATGCTGCAGCAGCCGGAAGCCGACGACTACGTGGTCGCGACCGGTATCAGTCATTCGGTGCGGCAGCTCGTCGAAATTGCCTTCGGCGCCGCCGGTCTCGACTGGCAGAAGCACGTCACGCTGGATCCCTCGCTGGTGCGTCCGGCCGAGGTGGATCATCTCATCGGCGATCCGGCCAAAGCGCGCCGTCTGCTGGGCTGGACGCCGAGCGTCGGGTTCGAGGCGCTCGTCCGGATGATGGTCGAGGCTGACCTCGATCGCCTGCGGACGACTCCGACCCCGGTTCGGACCGCGTGACGGCGCCGCGCGTGTCCCGGGTGAACAACGGAAGCATTCCAACTTGCAGCTGAACCTGAAGTGTCTGAAATGCGGGACCACGCCGCTCGGCCGCGGCCCCGAGTCGTGGGTGTGTGCCGCGTGCGGCGCACAGTACCCGATCATCGGCGGCGTGTCGCGCTTCGTCGACTCCGAACACTACGTCGGCTCGTTCGGGTTCCAGTGGAACACCTTTTCGCGCGCCCAGCTCGATTCTGCGAACGGCACGACGCGCAGCCACGACATGTTCGAGGAGAAGACCGGGTGGCGCGTCTCGACGCTCCAGGGAAAGCGCGTGCTCGACGCCGGCTGCGGCATGGGACGCTTCGCCGAGGTCTGCGCAGCCGCCGGCGCTGACGTCCACGCCATCGATCTCAGTACGGCCGTGGAAGCGGCGGCGCGCAACCTCTCGCACCGGGCGAATCTCTCGTTCTACCAGGCGGACATTTTCAATCTGCCGTTCGCCGAGGGCAGCTTCGACGCCATCTACAGCATCGGCGTGCTGCACCACACGCCCGATACCCGCCGCGCCTTCCTCAGCCTCGTGAAACTGCTGAAGCCGGGCGGCCGGATCGCGATCTGGGTCTACGCCAAGAAGCTCCGCCTCATGTTCGGCGGGGAGATCCTCAGGCTGGTCACTCCGCATCTGCCGAAAGCGGCGCTGCTGAAGGCCTCGCGCGTCGCGGTCCCGCTCTATCACGTGCACCAGTTGCCGCTCGTCGGCAGGCTGACGACGGCGTTGCTGCCGACCAGCCTGAATCCGGATCCCGAGTGGCGATGGCTGGACACCTTCGACTGGTACTCGCCGCGCTATCAGTGGAAACACTCGTACGCCGAAGTCGAGGGCTGGTTTCGCGAAGCCGGCCTGACTGAAATCGCGCGGGAACCGTTCCCGGTTTCGGTCCGCGGTGTCAGCCATGCACGTGGATGACGCGCTCGCGACCGCCGGTGCGCCCACGCCGCGTCGTATCCGCGTCCTCTTCATCATCGGCACGCTCGACGTCGGCGGATCGGAAACGCAGCTCGCCGAGCTCGCCGCGCGGCTCGATCGCGCCAGCTTCGAGGTCACCGTCTGTGTGATGAAGACGGGCGGAGCGCTGGCCGCGCCGCTCGCGGCGCGCGGTGTGCGGGTCGAGACGCTCGGATTCACCAGTGCTCGCCAGGTCCCGTGGCGGCAGCGGCCGCGTGCAGTGTTCGACGCCTGGCGGGGGATCGTGCGCCTGTGGCGGTTGCTGAGGCGCGAACGACCGGACGTCGTGCACGGCTTCCTCGTCCCGGCTTACTTGCTCGCGACGTTCGTGGGACGGCTCGCCGGCATCCGCACGATCGTGTCGAGCCGTCGGAGTCTCGGACTCTTCAAGGAAAAGAAGACGGTCTATCTGTTCTTCGAACGGATCGCGGACCGCATGACGGATCTGTTCATCGCGAACTCCGAAGCGGTGCGCGCCGACACGCTCCGCCGTGAGCCCGTGTCTCCTTCGCAGATCATCGTCATCCACAACGGACTCGACTTCGAGCGCCTCGACCTCGCTGCCCCGGCGGCGGATCTCCCGTCCGACAGCCGGCCGCGGGTGATTGTCGTCTCGAACCTGATCCGGTACAAGGGCCACGAGTTCTTCCTGCGCGCCTGGCGCGACGTAGTGCGCCGGGTTCCAGGCGCCACCGCGCTGCTCGCCGGCGACGGTCCCATGCGCGGGACGCTCGAGTCGATGTGCCGCGAGCTCGGCATCGAGCAGACGGTGACGTTTCTCGGCGTCCGCAGCGATGTCCCCTCACTCCTTGCGGCGTCCGATCTCTACGTGCATCCTTCCCTGCAGGAGGGCTACTCCAATGCGCTCCTCGAGGCGATGGCGGCGGGTCTTCCGGTGATTGCCACCGCGGTCGGCGGCAACGTCGAGGCGGTGGAGGACGGCGTGACGGGCTGCCTCGTACCGGCCGAAGACGCCGCGGCGCTCGCCGCGGCGATGATCCGCCTGCTGTCGGAGAAGTCCGGTGCGAAGGCGATCGGTTCCCGTGCGCGGGCCGCCGTGCGGGCGCGGCACGGGCTGGCCGACGGCGTCCGCTCGTACGAGGCCGTGTATCGCCGGCTGGTGATGCCCGCCGCCACGGGCGACGCCATGCGGGACCGCGCCGCCTCGGCCACTGCGCACGCCGGAGCCGATCGCTGATGTGCGGCATTGCCGGACGCGTGAACTTTCGCTCGGAGCGGCCGCCGGATGCGCACACCGTCCGGCGGATGTGCGATCTGATCGCACATCGCGGCCCTGACGGGTCCGGCGTCGTGGTCGACGGCTTCGCCGCCCTCGGGCATCGCCGGCTGGCGGTCATCGACCTCACCGAGGCCGGGGCCCAGCCGATGGCGTCTGACGACGGTCGGCTGTGGGTCACGTTCAACGGCGAGATCTACAACTTCCTCGAATTGCGTGCGCGGCTCGAGGCGCTGGGGCACCGGTTCCGCAGCGAGAGCGACACCGAGGTGATTCTCGCCGCCTACCGGCAGTTCGGCGTCGAGTGCGTGAAGCACCTGTCGGGCATGTTCGCGTTCGCCCTGTGGGATGCCGGGCGCCGGCGGCTGTTCGCGGCGCGGGATCGCGCCGGGAAGAAGCCGTTCTATTACCGCGAGGACGCCGACGGCCTGGCGTTCGCGTCGGAGCCCAAGGCGTTCCTGGCCGAGCCGTCCTTCGTACCAAGTCCGGATCCGACGGCGCTCTCGCACTACCTGACGTATCAGTACGTGCCGACGCCGATGTCGGCATTTGCCGGCGTGCAAAGGCTGCCACCGGCGCACTATCTCGTCGCCGAGCAGGGACGCACGTCGGTCCACCGCTATTGGACCTTGAGCTACAAGACCACGCCGCGTTCCGAAGGCGAGGCCGTCGAAGAACTCCGCGGCCTGTTCCGCAGCGCGGTCCAAGCGCGTCTGATCAGCGATGTCCCGCTCGGGGCGTTCCTCAGCGGCGGCATCGATTCCGGCAGCGTCGTGGCGCTCATGGCGGAGCTCGGCAGCGGTCCCGTCAAGACGTTCTCGATCGGCTTCGAGGAGAAGCGCTTCGACGAGCTGGAATACGCCAGGCTCGTCGCCACCCGCTATGCCACGGACCATCACGAGTTCGTCGTCCGGCCCGACGCGGTGTCGATCCTGCCGAAGCTCGTGTGGCACTACAACGAGCCGTTTGCAGACTCGTCGGCCATCCCGACCTTCATCCTGTCGGAGCTGACGCGGCGGCACGTCACGGTGGCATTGAACGGCGACGCCGGCGACGAGAATTTTGCCGGCTACGATCGTTACCGCGCCGCCGTGCTGGCCGGGCGGTTCGACCGTCTTCCTGGCGCGGCGAAGCGGGCGGCGCAGCGGCTCGCGTCGCTGGCGCCGGGGGCGCCATCGCGAAGCCTGCTCGGCCGCGCCCGCCGCTTCTTCGGCGCGATCGGCGACGATCCGCGCCGGCGCTACGTGCGCTGGATGTCGCACTTCGACGATCGCCTCAAGCGCGAGCTGTGCCGGCCGGAGTTTGCCGCCGCCGGCATCGACTCCGGGGAAATCCTCCTGCAGCAGTATCAGGCATCCGACGCGCCGGATTTCGTCGATGCGACGCTCGACGTCGACGTCCACAACTACCTGCCGGACGATCTGCTGGTGAAGGTCGACATCGCGACGATGGCCTTCGGACTCGAGGGGCGGTCGCCGCTGCTCGACCACCATCTGATGGAATTCGCGGCCAGCCTGCCCGCGTCGCTGAAGCTGCGCGGCAACAGCCAGAAGTACATCTTCAAGCAGGCCGTCGGCCCGTTGCTGCCGCGCGCGATTCTCGAGCGGCCGAAGATGGGGTTCGGCGTGCCGCTCGAAGCGTGGTTCCGCGGCGATCTGAAGGACCTCGCCTATGACGTGCTCCTCAGCCGCCAGTTGCGCGAGCGCGGCTATTTCCAGGAGACGGTCATCCGCCGCCTGCTCGACGAGCACACGCGCGGCGAGCGCGCCTGGCACTATCAGCTCTGGAACCTGCTGGTCCTCGAGTTGTGGCATCGCACCTTCATCGATCGCCAGCCCGCCGTCTGTGCCGCGACGCTGAGCGATCTCGGGGCGCTCGCCGTTGCCTGACGCGGCGGCGTTCGACGCGCCAGCCCGTCTCCCGAACCTGTCAGTCGGGCCGGCGTGGGCGGCCCGCCAGGCCGTGACCATCGCCGGCGTCGCTGCGCTGTTGGCCGCCACCGTCGGCGCCGCCGGCCTGCTGCACCCGAATACGTCGTTTGCGTTCATCATCGCCGGGGCGCTGGCCATGGCGCTGGCGATCGCCGCGATCGAAGAACGCGGCCATCGTTCGTTGAGCCTGAACCTGTTCCTCTGGGCGCTGGTGGGCAGGGTCGTGGTGGTCACCGTCTGTTTTCTCGCGGCCGCCCGCGAAGGAGGGCCGTTCCTGGGCGCCGACGCCACCGAGTACTTCAGCGGCGGCCTCGAGCTCGCGGCGAACGCGTTTCACCTGCCGTCGCCGGCGGTGATGTTCTTCGGGTCGTACGACGTCGGCCAGTACTACCTGTTCGCCGTGATGATCCGCTACCTGCACGCGGATCTGTTCGGGCTGCAGGTGATGAACTGCGCGTTCACGGCGCTCGCCGCGCCGCTGACCTACGCGATCGCCCGCGACGTCGTCCCGCGCTGGGCCGCAGCGCTCGGCGTCGTCGTGGCGCTCTCACCTTCACTGATCGGGCTCTCGGCAATCGACCTGCTCAAGGATCCGTCGATTGTCTTTGCGCTGCTGGCGTTCGTCTGGCTGCTGATGCGTCTGCGTACGGCGGGCGACGCCGTCTGGGCCGCCGGGCTGGCGGTGGTGGGCTGTTGCCTGGCGCTGTACCTGCGGACGAGCCGCTTCTACGTGTTCGCGTACGTCGAAGCCGCGTTCGTGATGACGATGATCGTCATGGTCCGGACGCGGACGCGCGCGTTCGCCAAGCCGCAGGCGCTCGTCCTCGCGGTGCTCGTCTTCCTCGTCGTCGAGATCGCGCCGACCAGGGCCTTATGGCCGACCTCGCCGGTCATGTTCGTCGCGATGAGCGGCCATACTTTGAATACCGCCGGCATGCGCTGGTCGTCGACCGGATTTCTGCAACGCCGCATCCCGGGCCTGGCCCGGCTGCCGCACGCCCCGGCCGCGACTCCGAATCACGGCATGCTGATGCTCGGCATCGACATGGTGCGCCGCGTGTTCGGGCCATTCCCGTGGATTCTGCCGAGGACGTGGACGTTCGCGACGCTGCAGGAAGGCCAGTACTACCTGTTCCCCGGCATGCTGATCTGGTACGCCGCGCTGCCGTTCGCCGCGCTCGGCTTCGCGCTGAGCGGCTTCGCCATGCTGCGGGGAGCGGAGCACCGGTTTGCGGTGCTGCTGCTGTGGTGGTTCGCGGCCTTGTACTTCGCGCAATACCTGCTGATCAACCTGTCGTTCCGGCAGCGTGAAGCCGCCATGCCGATTCTGCTCATCTTTGCTGCGCAGGGTATCGAGCGCTACGCACCGGACTGGCGCCGTCTGCCGCGCTGGTACCGCCGATACTGGCTGGCGCTCATCGTGGTGGCGATCCTGCACGTCACGGTCCGGGCAATCCTGCACGCTTCATGAACGCCCACGGGTGAACCGACTGATGGAGAAGGGGCTCTACGCGAATCGGCCGTTGACTTCGGGACACCCCGAACTTGCGCGGCGTGCCGTCGCCGCGTTCTCGGCCACTCAGGACGCCGGTGACAGCCGCGCCGAAGACATCAGGTCGATGGTCACGTGTCTTTCCCGGCTCCGGCCGCTGCCACCCGCGTCGCGCGTCGTCGTCGTCGGCTGCGGACCAAAGCCGCTGACCGCGACCGAGCTCGCGGCCATGCAGTACGAGGTGACGGCAGTGGAGCCGGTCGAGGGGTTCGCCGACGCGGCGCGGACGTTCGTGGCCGGTCGCGCGGTGGTGATTACGGGAACGGCCGAGAAGATGCCGATTCCCGACGAGTCGCAGGATGTCGTCGTGTGCGAGAGCATCCTCGAGCACGTGGAATCGCCGCGCCTGGCGCTGAGCGAGGTGTATCGCCTGCTCAAGCCGGGCGGCGTCGCCTGGCTGGTCACGACCAACAAGTGGCGGTTCTCGGTGCTCGGCCACAACGGCGAGTACAACGTCCCCTTCTTCAACTGGCTGCCGCCGGTGCTGCAGGAGGCCTACGTGTTCCAGCACCTGCATCACAAACCATCGCTGGCCAACTATTCGCTCCGCCCGGCCGTGCACTGGTTCACCTATGCCGCCCTGTGCCAGGCAGGCCGGGACGTGGGCTTCAGCCGTTTCTACTCGATCGTCGACCTGGTCTCTCCGCAGGACCCGCAAATCGCGAACAGTGTCTTCCGGCGGACGGTGCTGCGCCTGATCTCGGCTTCGCCCTGGATCCGCGCGTTTGCGCTCACGCAGATCGGCGGCCTGATCGTGATGGTGAAGACGTAGGCTGGTCCAGCATGCCGCCTCCGCGATCCCCGTCGGTTGCGGCGCAGACCGCGTCGGTGTTTGCCAGCTCGATGGCGCAGTACGTCCTGGCGTTTGTCGCCAGCGCGTTGCTGGCGCGGCTGCTGGGCCCGGCCGGCCGCGGCATCTACTACCTGCCGCTGCTGGCCGCGTCCACGATTCTGGCGTTCTGCAAACTCGGCGTCGACCAGGCCAACATCTATCTGTACGGATCGCGTGGCGTGGATGCGGGACGCCTCTCCGGACAGAACGCGGGGATCGCGACGGTGATGGGTCTGCTCGGCCTCGGCTGCACGATGCTGCTGCCCTGGATGATGCCGTGGCTGTTTGCCGCCACGCCCCGGCTGTTCCTGATCGGCGCGGGGCTGACGGTGCCGCTGGGGGTTCATCTGCAGCTCTCGGCGGGTCTGCTGTCGTTGTACGGCCGGCCGCTATGGCCGTACCGGGCAGCGTCGATCGCCGCGATCGCGCAGATCGCCGCGACAGTAGGACTGATGCTGGCCGGCCGGATCAGCCCCGGTACCGCACTGGCGGTGACGGTGTTCGGGACGCTTGTGAACTGGTCGATCGTCGCGATCGTGCTGCAGCGCGCTGCGCCGATGCGGCTGACCTTCGACGCGCCGTTGCTGCGTGAGACGCTGCGGCATGCCTTTGTGCTGTACGGCGCGTCGCTGCTGTTGTTCCTGCATCTCCGCCTCGACATGTTCATGGTCGAGGCCTGGCTGGGGGTGACCGCATTGGGTCTCTATTCGCTCGCCGCGGTCCTGGGCGAGACGCTGATGCTGGCCACCGAATCGATCGCGATCGCCATCCTGCCGGGACAAGTCGTGGGTTCGCTCGAGGCGGCAGCGGCCCGGGCGCTGCGGGCGTCGCGGGCGGTGATCGTCGTCGGCGGCGCGCTGGCGCTTGGCTGGCTCGTGCTGGGGCTGCCGGTCATCCGAATCGTATTCGGAGACGCGTATGCCGGCGCCTACGGACCGCTGGTCGCGCTGCTGCCGGGCATGATTACGCTGGGCGTCCAGCGCGTCTGCAGCGCGCCGGCGCTCCGGACCGGACGTCCTGGCGTGATTTTCGCGATTTCCGCGCTGTCGCTCACGGCCAACGCGCTGCTGAATGTCGTGTGGATCCGGCGATGGGGCCTGTACGGCGCGTCCTTCGCGTCGACTGTGTCGTACACGGCCAGCACGCTCTTGTTCTTCATCTGGACGGCGAGGCTGGCCGGCCAGCCGCTGCGCGAGGCCCTGCGGGTCACGGCCGAGGATCGGCAGTTGCTGCAGCGCCTGGTGCGCTACGCCGCCTCGCTGATCCCGTTCGGCGCCACCGGACCACGCTCCGGCGGGGCAGCGCGACTCTGACACGGACCGAGGCTATGGCACAGACGAACGAACACTCAGACGCATTGCGGACGCAGACGCGCCGAAGCTTCGGCTATCAATGGACCGAGTTCGGCGAGATGACGGAGCAGTTCCGCGGAGATTTCCTGAATTACATTCACCCGCTCGGGCCGGAGTTCTTCCCCGGCAAACGCGGCCTCGACGCAGGCTGCGGTTTCGGCCGCCATCTGTTCCATGCGGCGCGGTTCGGCGCCCGGATGACCGGACTCGATTTCAGCCGGGCGATCGAGCGCGCGCACGACATTACGCGCGGCGAAGCGAACGTCCGGCTGGTGCAGGGCGACATCCTGCGGCCGCCTTTCGAGCCCGGGGCGTTCGACTTCGTCTACAGCCTCGGCGTGCTGCACCACACGGTCGATCCGGAAGGCGCGTTTCAGGCGCTCCGCGCCCTGGTCCGGCCGGGAGGATCCATCTTCGTGTGGGTCTACAGCAAGTCGCGCCGCTGGACCAACGCGTTCCTGGAAATGGCGCGCGCGATCACTTCACGCCTGCCGTTTCCTCTCACCCGTGCGCTGTCATGGTGCGGCGCCGTCGTCGACACGGTGGGTTTCATCTGGCCGTACCGCCTGCTGCGGCGGATCGCCGGGCCCGGGGTCGACCGGTTCGTCCTGCCTCGCGTCCGCGTCTACGCGAAGTATCCCTTCCAGGTCTGCTATGCCGACTGGTTCGATCGTCTGTCGGCGCCGATTCGCTACTACTACGATGGCGACGATCTGAAGGGGTGGGCTGCACGGGCCGGGCTGGTGAACGTGTCCGTGTCGCAAACCGGGCTGTACGGCTGGCGTCTCTATGGCGAGGTGCCGCCGCAGTGACGGAGCCGCTCCAGGAGCGGCGGCTGCGCGTGCTTCGCGTCATCGCGCGTCTCAACATCGGAGGTCCGGCGCGCCATGTGGTCCTGCTCGACCAGGGGCTGGCGGCGCACGGTTGGGACACCCGGCTCATCTTCGGCTCGTCCGGCCCGGCGGAAGGATCGCTACAGAGTCTTGTCGAGGCGCAGCAGCTGCCGTTCACCTACGTGCCGTCGCTCGGCCGGCGCATTCACGTCTCCGATGACCTTGCCGCGTTCTGGCAGGTGCTTCAGGCGTTCCGCCGCTGGGCTCCGGACGTGGTCCATACTCATACGGCCAAGGCCGGCGCGCTCGGACGCTGTGCGGGTATCGTCTACAATCTGACCCGCCGCCGCCGCAAACGCTGTGCGCTGGTGCACACGTTTCACGGCCACGTGTTCGAGGGATACTTCGGCACGGCGGGCAGCGCGGCGGTGCGAGTCGTCGAGCGCATCCTTGGCACGGTCACGGACACCGTCGTGGTCATCTCCGACAGACAGCGGCGCGACGTCGTCGATCGATTCCACATCGCGCCGGCGGCTCGCGTGCGGGTTATTCCCCTCGGGCTGGATCTGGCGCCGCTGCTCGACCCCGTGGATCGCCAGGCGGCGCGGCAGGCGATCGGCGTCTCGCCTGCAGAGGTCGTGGTCGGTTACGTCGGACGGCTCGTGCCGATCAAGCGCGTCGGACTCCTGATCGAGGCGTGCGCGCTCGCGCGCCGGCGCCTTCCAGCGTTGACGCTGGTGATCGCCGGCGACGGCGACGAGCGCGCCGGCCTCGAGGCACTGGTGCGAGAGCGGGGTATGGAAGGCAATGTCAAGTTTCTCGGCTGGCGGTCGGACCTCCGCGGCCTGTATGGCGCGATGGACGTCTTTGCGTTGACCTCGGCGAACGAGGGAACCCCGGTCGCGCTGATCGAGGCGCTTGCCGCCGGTGTGCCGGCTGTCGCCGCGGCCGTAGGCGGAGTGCCAGACGTCGTGGGCGAGGGCGGCGGCGTCGATCTGATCGACTCTTCGGACCCGGCGGCCTTTGCTGAGGCGATCGTGCGGATCGCGTCCTCGAGGTCCGAAGCCTCTGCCGCGTCTCGACGCGCCATCGTCCAGCGTTTCGGCGCCGACCGGCTGGCCGCTGACGTCTCGCGCGCCTACGACGATGCGCTGTCCTCGCGCCGCGGCCCGAGAGACTCGCCGCGATCATGGTGAACCTCCACTCGTTCACCGCCTCGGTGGTCGTCGCGGGCGCGGTGGGGTTCCTGGTGGTCCTCGCGCTGACGCCGCTCGTGCGGATCGTCGCGCATCGGGTTGGCGCGGTGGCGCACCCGAAATCGGATCGCTGGAACACGCGTACCGTGCCGATGCTCGGCGGTACCGGAATCTTTCTCGGCACGCTCGTCGGCTTCGCGACGGCGGGACGGTGGTCGCCCGGCATGCTGCCGGTGGTCGTCGCGGGCGCGGCGATGTTCGCGGTCGGTCTGATTGACGACTTCCTGCATCTGAAGCCGAGCACGAAACTCACGGCCCAGACCGCCGCCGCTTGCCTGGCGGTGATGCTCGGGGGAGCGCCCGAATGGTCGGGCACCGGTCTCATCGGCAACCTCTTCGCCATTCTCTGGATCATCGCCGTCACGAATGCGCTGAATCTTCTCGACAACATGGACGGGCTCTGCGCCGGGATCGCGGCGATCGCGGCGTGCGGGTTCACGATCGATCTGATCGGCGCGCAGTCGGTCGTCGCGATCTACGCGGCGGCGCTGGCGGGCGGCTGCCTCGGGTTTCTCGTCTACAACTTCAAGCCGGCGTCGATTTTCATGGGGGACGGCGGCAGCCTGTTCCTCGGCATCAGTCTCGCCACGCTGTCGTCGGTCGGCGGGGCCAGCGCCGGCACCCGCCTCGTGTCGTCGGTGGCCGTTCCGGCGCTGATCCTGATGATTCCGATCTTCGACACGACCTTCGTGACCCTCTCGAGGCTGCTCTCGACGCGCTCGGCCGCACAAGGCGGCCGCGACCACACCTCGCACCGGCTGGTGGCGATGGGCTTCTCGGAGTCGGACGCGGTGCTGATTCTGTGGGCGCTCGCGGCCGCCGGCGGCCTGGCGGCCGTGCTGGCGCAGCATTCGTCCACTTCTGACGCCGTGCTGGTCGGACCGCTTCTGCTGATTACGCTGGTGCTCCTCGGCATTCAGCTCGCGCGCGTCCGCGTCTATGACGGCGACGATTTCTCGCTGCTGCTGCGCCGGCCCTACACGCCGCTGCTGCTCGACGTCGCTTACAAGCGCCGCATCTTCGAAGTCCTGCTGGATCTCGTGCTCGTCGCGTTCTCCTACTACGCGGCCTACGTCATCCGCTTCGATCGCGAGTTCCCGCTGTATGCGGGCCTCTTCGAGAAGTCGCTGCCGGTCGTCATCGCCTGTCAGCTGACGTGCTTCTTCGCCACCGGAGTCTACCGCGGCACGTGGCGCTACATGGGCCTGGGCGATGCGACGACCTACGTCAAAGCGATTGCGCTCGCCGTGCTCAGCAGCATCATGGTGGTGGTGTACGTCTACCGGTTCGAGGGCTTCTCACGCGGCGTGTTCGCCATCGACGCGATGCTGCTGGCGCTGCTGGTGGTGGGATCGCGCCTGTCGTTCCGCATCGTCGGCGACGCGGCCGGGCGCCACCGCCGGACGGGGCAGCCGGTGATCGTCTACGGGGCCGGTGACGGCGGTGCGCTGCTCGTCCGGGAGCTGCGTGACAATCCGCATCGCGGCTACGAGCCGGTCGCGTTCCTCGACGACGACCCGGCCAAGCATCGCCGTCGCATGATGCGGCTGCTGGTGGTCGGTGGCGCCGAGACGCTGCCCGACGCGGTTGCCGAGTATCGTCCTTACGCCGTCATCATCAGCACCGACAAGATCGATCCCGCGCGTCGCGCCGCCGTCGAGCGCATCTGCTTCGAGAGCGGCACCGCCCTCATGCAGCTGCGCTTCCGGCTCGAGCCGATCGTCCGGAGCACGCCGGCCGCGATCGACTGACGCCGGCGTTACGGCTGGATGCCGAAGAGCGCGGTGCCCATCCAGCCTTCGTAGGTCAGCGTGGATCCGGCGCTGCGCACCCACACCTGCACCACGTGATTGCCGATGTCGCCGGCGGCCGGCGTCCAGGTGACGGTGTTTCCCGTGGCCCAGTCCCGCAGCAGCGTCCAGCCGACGTTCTCGGTATAGAGCACAAACTTGTACTGGAGGGGCGACGCCGTGCCGCCGTTCGCCATGGCCGTCCAGGTGATCGCGGTGCCGACCGACGCGGGCAGCGCCGTGTTGGCGCTCAGCGAGACGACCTGCGCCGGCCCGCTCGCCACGTTGATGTAGTCGGTGCCCTGCCACAGATCGTACTGGGCCGTCGATCCGACCTTCCGGGCCCAGACCTGGAACAAGTACGACCCGGCGGCGCTCGGCGTCCACACGAACGTGTTGGTGGTGCTGTAGGCGCGCGCGGCACTCCAGGTCCCGGTCGTCTGGTTGTAGAGATAGAACGCGTACTCGAAGCTGGCCGTCGTATCGCCGACGAGTGCCGTGACCGTCACCGGCGTGCCAGGCGGCAGCGGCGACAGCGCCCCGACCGTGAGCTGAAGCGGAGCCCTGACGATGTCGTAGAGCGGCAGTCCGGCCCAGGCGTCATACGTCGCGGTCGAACCGTTGCTGCGGGCCCACACCTGCATGCCGTAGTTGCCTTCGCTGCCCCACGCGGGCGTCCAGCTGTAGGTCATCGCCGTCGACCACGGCTGCACGATCGACCAGCCCGACACGGCGGAGTAGCGGACGAACTGATACTGCCGCGCACCCGTCTTGCCGCCTTTCGCCCGAACGGTCCAGGTGATGGGCGTGCCGGTCGGCGAGGGGAACGAGCCGTTTGACGTAAAGCTGGTGATCTGAAGAGCAGTCGTGGTGGCAATCGACAGCGTGCTGGTCGAGCCCCAGACTTCGTACTGGGCCGTGCTGCCGACGCGGCGAGCCCACACCTGCAGTGCGTAGTTGCCGGTCGCCGTCGGCGTCCACGTCGCGGTGTTGGTCTGCGCGTAATCGCGTACCACCGACCACACGCCCGATCCCTGGTTCAGGACCAGGAACTTGTATTCGAGCGTGGCGCCCGACGTGCCGGCGACCGTGGCGGTCCACTTGACCGGGTTGTTGGTCGGCGACGGGAAGTCGGCGTCCGAGGTGATCTGCACCTGGGTGGCGCTCACGTCGAACGCGTTCGAGCCGACCCAGGCTTCATAGGTGGCCGTCGAGCCGACGCTGCGCGCCCACACCTGCACGTAGTGGGAACCGAGATCGCCGAGGCTCGGCGTCCACTTGAAGCTGGGCCAGCTGCTGTAGCCCTGAGCCACGGTCCAACCCGTGGAGGCGCTATACAACAGGAATTCGTATTCGACCGGCCCGCGCGTGCTGACGGCCGACGCTGTCCACGTGACCGGCGAGCCGATCAGCAGCGGATAGCCCTTGTTGGCGGTGAAGGAGGAAATGGTGGTCGTGCCGGGCGGAACCGGGGCAGGCAGCTGGACTTCGTTGGAGAAGCCGCTCTTGAGGCCGGCCGTGTTGTAGGCCTGCACGGCAAAGTAGTAGTCGAGCGAGATGTCGAGGCCCGTGACCGTGAACTGCGTGACGTTCCCGACGTCGATGGACCGGGCGTAGGTTCCGGTCTTGGTACCGTAGGAAACCATGTAGCCGGTGACATCGGACTCTGTATTTTTGTCCCAGGCAAGGGTGGCGCTTTGGGCCTGAGCCGTCGCTGCTGAAGCGAGAAGAAGCCCAGCAGTTATCAGCAGATAGATGCCCTTGTACACTCGACTCATCTCAAGCCCCCCTGCAACCGTGCGCGACCTGGACAGCAAGCGGGATACCAGGACAGGCCTGTCTTGATAACTGCTGAAAAAAAAGGGCTTATCGTAAGGAAGCCGACCTCGCTACCGCCCAGCTTCCGGGCAGATCTGCACAGATATGTGATTCGGATCACACCGGGAGGCCCTCTGTTAACATGGCGCGCCGATTCCAATGCCGGGAAAACGGGTCGCCATCATCCAGTCGAGCTATATCCCTTGGAAGGGGTATTTCGACCTCATCAGATCGGCCGACCATTTCGTGCTGTTTGACGACGCCCAGTACACGCGCCGGGATTGGCGGAATAGAAACAGAATCAAGACGGCCGAGGGGCTCGCCTGGCTCACTATCCCAGTGAAGTCGAAGGGGCTTTATACGGCGCCGATCCGCGCCATGGAAGTGGAGCGAGCCGACTGGCCGTCGGCGCACTGGGGGGTGATTCGCCGGAACTACTCAAAAGCGAAGCACTTCGAGTCGATCGGCCCGGCGATCGAAGATTTGTTCGCGACCTGCGCGGATCATCGCCTGAGTCAGATCAACCGGCACTTCATCGAAGGGCTGTGCGGCATGCTTGGCATTCGGACTCCGCTATCCTGGTCCTGGGAGTACGAGATGGCTCCCGGCCGGAGTGAGCGGCTCCTAAGCATCTGCCAGCAACTTGGCGCCGACACGTATTTGAGCGGGCCCTCCGCCGCCAGCTATCTCGACGAGGATCTGTTTCACCGTGCGGGTGTGCGGATCGACTATGTAAATTATTCCGGCTATGCGGAATATTTACAGCTCTATCCTCCCTACGAATCGCAGGTGAGCGTGGTCGATCTCCTGCTCAATGTCGGCCCCGATGCGGCCGCCTATCTGAAGGCGTTCTGACGTGGATCTGACGATCGTCAGCACGCTGTATCGATCGGCCCCGCATCTGCGGGAGTTCTACGCTCGCGTCAGCCACGCCGCTGCGGCGATCACGCCGCACTACGAGATCGTCCTGGTCAACGACGGCTCTCCCGACGAATCCCTCGGCGTGGCCCGGCAACTCGTCGAATCCGATCCGCGCGTCCGGGTGGTCGACCTCGCGCGCAATTTCGGCCATCACAAGGCGATGATGACGGGGCTGTCGTATGCCGGCGGCAGCCGAGTGTTTCTCATCGACTGCGATCTGGAGGAGGATCCCGAACTCCTCGCCGAGTTCGATCAGCGGATGCAGGCGAGCGGAGCGGACGTCGTCTACGGCGTCCAGGCGCAGCGGCGCGGCGACATGGTCGAGCGCCTCAGCGGCTGGCTGTTTTTTGCGTCCTTCAACGCCCTGTCGCCCCACGAGCTGCCGGCCAACGTCCTGACCGTCCGTCTGATGACGCGGCGCTACGTGGAGGCGCTGCTCCGGCACCAGGAGCGCGAAACGATCATCGCGGGTCTGTGGGCGATCACCGGGTTCGAGCAGCTCGCGGTGACGGTCGCCAAGCACGCCCGTAATTCGACGACCTACAGCCTGCGGCGCAAGGTCGCGATCCTGGTCAACTCGGTGACCTCGTTCAGCGACGCCCCGCTCGTCATGGTGTTCTACCTGGGGCTGGGGATCAGCCTGCTCGCGATCGCCGCGGCCGCCTATCTGCTGGTCAGGCGCCTCTTCTTCGGCGTGCTGCTCGCGGGCTGGCCGTCGCTCATCGTCTCGGTCTGGCTGCTCGGCGGATTGACGCTCTTCTGCCTCGGCATCCTCGGCATCTACCTGTCGAAGATCTTCATCGAGACGAAACAGCGGCCGTATACGATAGTCCGCGACGTCTATGAGCGCCGCGAGTGATGCGGGCAGGCACGCGCCGGTGCTCCGGTCCGTGTCGACCTACTACCAGGGCAGGCTTGACGAGTTCGGACCGACGGCCCGTGGCGTCGACTGGAACTCGACGGAATCGCAGCGCCTGCGCTTCGCCCAGCTCCTGCGCCTCGTCGAGGGGGCGGACGCGTTCTCGATCAACGACTACGGTTGCGGCTATGGCGCGCTCCTCGACTTCCTGCTGGAACGGCCAGCCGCCTTCACCTACACCGGGTTCGACGTGTGTCCGGCGATGATCGCGGCGGCGCAGACGCGGCATGGAGGCACGGCGAACGCGCGATTCACCGCGCGACCGGATGTCGCGCCCGCCGACTACACGCTCGCCAGCGGCATCTTCAACGTGAAGCTGCAGCACGCCGCAGGCGACTGGCGCGAGTACGTGCTCGACACCCTGGTCGACTTGCATGGGCTGAGCACGCGCGGCTTTGCGTTCAACATGCTGACCAGCTATTCGGATCCCGAGCGGCGGCGCCCGGATCTCTACTATGAGGACCCGCGGCAGATGTTCGATCACTGCCGGCGCGCGTTCGGCCGCGTCGCGCTGCTCCATGACTACCCGCTGTTCGAGTTCACGGTGCTGGTGAGGAAGTAGCCGCATGTCAGACGTGGTGATCTTCGGCGCCGGCGACATCGCCAGGCTGGCGCATTTCTATTTCACGCACGACTCCGATCGCAAGGTCGCCGCCTTTGCCGTCGACGCCGAATTCCGCAGCGCCGACTCGTTTCTCGACCTGCCCCTCGTCGCGGTGGACGATCTGCCCAGGCTCTTTCCCCCCGGCCGCGTCGACGCGTTCGTCGCGCTCAGCTACGCCGGCATGAACGCCCTGCGGCGGGCGAAGTTCGAGATGGTCCGCCGGCTCGGCTACGCGTGCGCCACCTACGTCAGCTCCCGCTGCAGCTACCTCGCGAAGGATCCGCCCGGCGCCAACTGCTTCATCCTCGAAGACAACACCGTGCAGCCGTTCGTGCGGATCGGCGACAACGTGACGCTCTGGAGCGGCAACCACATCGGCCACGACTCCACGATCGGAGATCACTGCTTCATCAGCTCCCATGTCGTGATTTCCGGGCACGTCACGATCGGCGAGGCCTGCTTCATCGGCGTCAACGCGACGCTCCGCAATTCCATCCGCATCGCCGATCGGACGCTGATCGGCGCCGGCGCGGTGATCATGAAGGACACCGAGCCCGACAGCGCCTACCTCGGCACGCGCGCGCAGAAGTTCCCGAAGCGCAGCGATCAGATCGACCTATGACCCGCGGGCGCTGGCAGAAGCAAGGCCAAGTCGTCGTCCCCGGCAAGCGGCCGTCGTGGAGCCGGACACACGTGGCGCTCCCCGTGGTCGCGTCAAGTCCCGCCGGCAGCGTGCTGTATTTCACGAGCCGCGATGGCCGCGGGCGATCGCATGTCGCACGGGCGGCTCTCTCGTTCGACCCGCTTCGCGTCTCGCCGGTGAGCGCGTCGCCGGTGCTGCGACCGGGTTCGCTCGGTGCCTTCGACGATGCCGGCGTGACCTCGTCCTGCGTGATCCAGGCGGGCGGGCAGACCTTCCTGTTCTACACCGGCTGGAGCCTGGGCGTCTCGGTTCCGTTCTACCTGCAGTCGGGCGTTGCCGTCAGCGACAACGGCCGCCGCTTCCACCGGATCTCCGCTGCGCCGTTGCTCGACCGCTGCGACGTCGATCCCTATCTGAACGCGTCGCCGTGGGTGCTCGTCGAAAACGGGATCTGGCGCATGTGGTACGTCTCGGGAACCGGCTGGCAGCGCCGCGGCAGCGCCGTCCGACATCGCTACCACATCAAATACGCCGAATCGGCCGACGGCGTGGCATGGCGTCGGCGCGGCCACGTCTGTCTCGATTACGCCTCGCCGCGGGAGTACGCCTTCGGCCGCCCCTGCGTCCTGAAGGAGGGCCGCACCTACCGCATGTGGTTTTCATCACGGGGCAGCCGGTACCGAATCGGGTATGCGGAGTCGAACGATGGCCTGTCGTGGACCCGCGACGATGCGGCCGGGGGGCTCGCGCCCTCCGCGGCCGGGTGGGATTCGGAGATGACGGCCTATCCCTGCGTCTGGCGCCGCGGCGGCCGTCTGCACATGCTCTACAACGGCAACGGCTACGGCGCGAGCGGGATCGGGCTCGCCGTCGGCGTATGACCGATGCGGATTACCTGCTGTCCGAGCTCGTGGCGGCGGAAGGGCGACACTTCTGGTTCGATGCGCGCCGGCGCGTCATCGCGCGCATGGCGCAGACCTATTTCGCGCAGGCCCGGCGCTGCCTCGATCTCGGTTGCGGCACCGGGTTCGTGCTCGACGGCCTGCGGCGGGCTCTGCCTGGCTGCCGCTGTGTCGGGTGCGATCAGCACCGCGCATCGCTCGAGGTCGCCAGGCAGCGTGGCGTCACCGTCGTGCGTGGGGCGGTCGATCGGCTGCCGTTCGCGGCGGCGTTCGACCTGGTGCTCGCGCTCGATGTCATCGAGCACCTCGACGACGACCTGGGCGGCGTGGCGGCGATTCACGACGTGCTGCGGCCCGGCGGCGGTCTGGTCTTGACCGTGCCGCAGCATCGCTGGCTCTGGAGCGAGGTGGACGTGTTCAGCTGCCATCGCCGCCGCTACACCCGCCGACGGCTTCGCAGCGTGGTGGAAGCGGCCGGCTTTCGGATCGAGCGTATGACGTCCATCTTCTCGCTGACGCTGCCGGTGCTGCTCGCGTCGCGCCTGCGCCAGCGGCGGACATTCGTCCCGTCGCGCGAGTTTCAGATTCCCGGCGCGATGAATGCCGCGCTGAAGTCCATCACCAACCTCGAATGGGCCGCGATCGACGCGGGCGTCAACTTTCCCGCCGGCGGCTCTCTGCTCCTGGTCGCGCGCCGCCGATGAATCCATTCCTGCCCTTCAACCGGCCATACCTGACGGGCCGGGAGCTCGAATACGTCAGGCAGGCCGCCGAGCGCGCTCACCTGTCGGGGGACGGCGGGTTCACGCGCCTCTGTCACGGCTGGCTCGAACGGCAGGTCGGCTGTCGAAAGGCCCTGCTCACCCATTCGGGTACGGCGGCGCTGGAAATGTGCGCGTTGCTCGCCGACATCCAGCCCGGCGACGAAATCGTCATGCCGTCGTTCACGTTCGTGTCGACGGCGAACGCCTTCGTGCTGCGCGGCGGCGTACCGGTCTTCGTGGACGTCGATCCCGACACGCTGACGATCGATCCCGCAGCGGCCGCGGCAGCGGTCGGTCCTCGCACACGCGCCGTGGTCGCCGTCCACTACGCAGGCGTCGCCTGTGCGATGGACGAGTTGACGGCGCTGGCGCATGACCGGAGCCTGCTGCTGATCGAAGACGCGGCCCAGGCGCTCGGCTCGACGTTCGGGGCGCGCCCCCTCGGCTCGTTCGGACCGTTGGCCGCGACGAGCTTCCACGAGACCAAGAACATCATCTCGGGGGAAGGTGGCGCGCTGCTGATCAACGACGAACGCTTCGTCGAGCGCGCAGAAGTCGTGCGCGAGAAGGGGACCAACCGCCGCCGGTTCCTCGCGGGAGAGGTCGACAAATACACATGGGTCGACGTCGGCTCGTCGTTCCTGCCGAGCGAAATCACCGCCGCGTTCCTTTGGGCCCAGATGGAAGAGGCCGAGCGGATCACCACCGACCGGCGCAGCGTCTGGGAGAGCTACTACCAGCGCTGTGAGACGCTGCACCGCCGCGGCGTCCTCCGGCGGCCGATCATCCCTCGCGGGTGCGTCCACAACGCGCACATGTTCTACGTGCTGCTCGAGAGCGAAGCGGTGCGGACCCGCGCGATCGCCGGGCTCGCAGACGCCGGCGTCAACGCCGTGTTTCACTACGTGCCGCTGCATTCGTCGCCAGCCGGACGGCGGCTTGGGCGAGCCGCCGGTGCGCTGGCCGTCACCGACCTCGCCAGTGCGCGACTGCTTCGACTGCCGCTGTGGGTCGGAATGAGCGCGGGCGACGTGGACCGGATCGTGTCCGTGCTCGAGCGCCTGCTCTGAGCGTCAGCGCAGCGGCATTCGACTGAGCCCCTGCGCCACCGCAATCAGATTCGACATCGCGACCCCGCCGCCGATCAGGATGAGCCCGAACAGGGCTGGTCCAGGATCGCCGGCTCGATCGTTCACCCACTCGAACATGAGGACGATGCCAGCCAGGGTGAGAGGGAGGATCAGCATGTGATCGTACATGTAGGGGTGGATAGAGATCGACTGAGGAAAGAGCACCAGCGAAAACAAGTAGGGCGCCAGCAGGAACAACAGGATCCGGCTGAGATCGATCGAGGAACGCCACGCCCGCGTGCCCCGCAACGCCGCGAAGGCGACGAGCGGTACGAAGGCAGGAAAGAGCAGGTCGGTGGTGGGCCGGCCCCAGCAGCAGTTGGCACACGGCGAGACCACGGCCTGGATCATATTCGTGAAGTATCGCGTGTCGCCGTCCAGCCCCGAGCGGAACAGGAAGGGGCTGCCTACCGGCGTGTAACCGTGCCACCTGATGAGCAGCCACGGCAGCATGTAGGCGACGGCTCCGGTGACGAGCGCGAGTCCAGCGGCCCGTACGACCAGACTGCCGCCGCCGGCACCCTGCCTGGTTGCGCCGGACCGGAACCAGAAGAGACAGGCGAGCGCCGTGATGACCATCGGCGTGTGCACGGGACTCAAGGCGACCAGGGCGATCGTACCCGCCAGCACCATCCGCCGATTCACCGGCTCGATCAAACCTGCGGCGACGAAGATCAACACGCCGGCCAGCAGCGGATACGGATTGTCGCTGCTGTAGCGCAGCAGGTCGTTCCAGAACCGGTAGGTCGTCACGACCAGCCCGCACGCCGTGAACAGCGCCGCCAGTTGCAGCGGCGCCGGCGTATCGCCGACGAGGCGCGCTCGACGGATCAGGGTGAACACCGCGGCGACGAGTACGGCCATGTAGAGCACCGGCACGGTGTTGGTGGCCACGAAGAGCGGCACGCCCGCGGCGGCCCGCACCAGCAGCGCCCACCCGTACATCGCAAACAGGTATGGATGGACGTGGTTGGCATACGGGTGGTGCTCCTCGAGACTCTGGAACGTTCTCCACCCGAGGAAGAGATGCTCGCTCACCGGATGCGTTTCCCAGATCGAGAACGCCACCGCGAGCGGATCGGATTGGCACTCCTTGTAGACGATCCGATCCGTCGAGAACAGGTAGCCGCCGACGCCGATGTCGGAGACGAGGGCCAGCCAGAAGAACGACGACCAGATCACCGCCAGGAACAAGGGAAGCCTGGCCTGCCATGGCCACCGGGGCTGCTCGACGCTCTGCAGCATCGACGCCGCGAACAGCCACGCGGCGATCACCCACAGGCGGCCGTCGAGCGACACGAACGCGATTTGCGGTACGTGCAGGAGCGAGACCGCCGGCAGCACGAACGCCGCCAGGATCGCCAAGGGGGCCCAGGTGAAGCGGAGCCGTGGACGCGCGCCGACCAGGAACGCCGCGGCGATCAACCCGAGCGCGGCGGCTCCGCGTCCACTCCGGCTGTGGAGGACGAACAGGTAGACGAGATGCTGAAGGACGACCACGATCCAGGTCGTCCGGCTGGTCACGGTGGGCATGCCGTGCGGATGTTAGTCCAACGTTCGCGCGAAGTCAGCAGGGCGCTGGCCCGAGTCGGGCGAACCCGCGAAGCAGCGGGTCCGTCATTGGATGGCTGAAGAAACCCCGTCGAGAGCCAGCCGTCGTAGAGTGCCGATGCACCGGCGCAGCGCACCCACACCTGCATCACGTACGAACCGCGCTCTACGGCACGGGCTGCACACTCGCCGAAACCGAGGTTCCCTGCCTGGGCTCGTATCTGAAATGGCTCTTCAGCTCGAGAAACCGCCGTTCAAGGAGATGGTAGCTCGCCCACCCCAGAAATATCGAACCTCCCACGCCACCGATGGTAAAAATCGCTACGTCAGCGAGCGCGACTCCTGAAGCAGTCGCGGTCAGCGGTCCGTACCACCCGATTAGGAGGATCTGTCGAAACGGCCAGTGCCAGACGTAAATGCCGTAGCTGTACTTTCCAATCGCCCGCATCACGCTGCTCGTCAACCACCGTGGTGCAGGCTCCCGCAAGGCGATAATCAGGGCGCATACGAATGTCATCGCCACGATCGAATGCCCCGCCGTCACCACGATCCACTCGCTCGAATAGAAGTGAGGCACCTTCAGGAATATGACTGCGAGAATCGTGAGGCCACCGACTAACCCCGCCGGTGCGATTTGCGCGAGGCGCCTTCGCCATCCCGCGTCCCGGACCAGAATCGCGGCGAGCGCGCCCAGTGCGAGCGCATCGACGCGAGTCAACGTGAAGCGATACGCACCGGCCCAGTCCCCGGATCGCAGCCACCAGAACCGAAGGCCAAGGGCGCCGAGCGATAGCAACACGCAGATGCGAACCAGCGCTCGCACCGAGAAGGTCTTCACGAGCCACGGCCAGAAGAAGTAGAACTGCTCCTCGATCGTCAGCGTCCAGAATTGTCCAAGGATGCCGGCGTTTGCGATGTAGCCGAGGGCCATCCCAATGTTGAGAGTGTACGTCCACAGCCAGATCTGACCGCCAAGGGCCTGCCCGAGAAGCGCCGTCGCTCGCGAAGGAAAGAGCGCCGGTAGGACCAGCAGACAAAGAATCAGAACGGTGTAATAGAGCGGAAAGATCCGAAGGATTCGTCGAGCGTAAAATCGGCGGTAGTAGTTCGGCTGATCACGTGATTCCAGCAGAATGCTCGTGATCAGGAAACCCGACAACACGAAAAACAGATCGACACCCGACCACCCGACGTAGAAGATGCGTTCAATCCAAGCAGCACCCGGGAACGGGATCCGATGCGGGAGATCAGCGACGACCCCGAAATGTTCCATCAGCACGAGCAGGATCGCCAGGCCTCGAAGGCCATCGAGCGCCGGGACGTGTGCTATGGCGCCGCCCGGATCCCCCTGTGATTCCGGCGCGAGTTTTCCGTGTGTCGAGGGCATATTGGCAGTTATCTGCCAGCGGAGGATAGCATCAACGCAAGCGCCCCCCAAGTAGACAGGGCGGCGACGCTGTAGGCGTTCGGCGCGAACGACGTGCCGATTGCTGTCAGGCACGAGACGACGCCAACGCGACGGCCGCCGCGCGGAATGCCGGTAAGTGGCTTTCCGCGCGACGACGTCATTGGATGGTGAAGAAACCCGTCGACATCCAGCCCTCGTACACCGCCGCGGAGCCTCCGCTTCGCACCCACACCTGTAGCACGTACGAACCGCGCTCCGATGTCGACGGCGTCCAGGTGAATCGGTCCGACGTGCTGTACTCCTGGGCCACCGACCACTGTCCGGTGCCCTGGTTGTAGCGGACGAACCGGTACTGCAGCGGCCCGGCGGTGCCGCCGGTCGCCACCCCCGTCCACGTGACCGTCGTCCCGGCGACAACCGGCATCGGCTGGTCGGCGGTGACGCGCACCATTTGCGCCGCGCCGTTCGGACCGATGGTGAAGTAGCCGCTGTTCGTCCACGCATCGTAGGTGTTCGTCGAGCCGGCGTTGCGCACGAGCACCTGGATGACGTAGGTCCCGTCGGCGGGCGCCGTCCAGTTGAACGTGTTCGAGGTGCTGAAGTCCTGCCCGAGCGTCCAGCCGACCCCCTGCCGGTACACCGAGAACTGGTACTGGAGCGGCGCGATGCCGCCCGAGGCGTTCAGCGTCCACCGCACCGGCGTGCCCGCCGGCACCGGGAAGGCCACGTCCGACATCAGCGTGACCGCTATCGGATCGACGCTGACGGCGAACATGCCAGTCGTGCCCCAGGCTTCGTAGGTGGCCGACGATCCGGCGCTGCGCACCCAGACCTGGACGACGTGGTTGCCGACCGCATTCGCCCCTGGCGTCCAGCTATACGTGCGCGCGGCGCCATAGGCCTGCACGATCGACCACGTCGCGGTGGGTTCGTCGTAGCGCACGAACTGGTATTGGAGCGGCCCCGCGGACCCGCCTGACGCCGCCGCGGTGAACGTGATCGGCAGGCCGGCCTTGGCCGGGAACGGCTTGTCCGCGCTGACCGACTGCACCGTCACCGGATCCGTCGTCGACACCTTGAGCATCGGCGTGCCTGCCCAGGCCTCGTACTGATCGGTGACGCCCGTGCTGCGCACCCAGACCTGCACGGCGTAGTTACCCGTGGTGGTGGGCGTCCAGCTGACCTGCGTGCCGACGCCGTAGTCCTGGAGCACGCTCCAGCCGGTCCCTTCCTTGTAGAGCAGGAACCGGAACTGCAGCGCCGCGCTGCCGCCCACGGCCGCCACGCTGAACTGGACGGGCGTATTCGGCGCCATCGGGAACACACCCGTGTTCGTGAAGGCGGTGATGATCGGCACCGACTTCTGGATCGCGAACGTCGCGCTGCCGACGTAAGCGTCGTAGACCGCGGTGGATTGCGGCGTCTTGACCCAGACCTGCAGGGCATGGGTGCCCGCGTCGTTCACCGTCGGCGTCCACGAGTAGGTGTTGGTCGCGCTCCAGCCCTGAACGAGTTTCCAGGTCGATCCATCGAGGCGGAAGAACTCGTAGAGCACGCCGGCGGCGCCGCCCATGGACTGCGCCGTCCAGGTAATCGGGGTGCCGACGAATGCGGGCATCGACGTGTTCGCCGCGAGCGTTGGCGGCGTGATGACCGTCAGCGCGACCGTGCCCGGCACCGACATTGTCAGATGCGGACTCGTCGAGGTCACCGTGAACGCGCCAGCATAGTCGCCCGGCGCCATGCCGGACGCGGCTGCGTTCAACGCGAACGACCCCGGCGCCGCGTCCTGCGCGGACCCGGAGACCGGCGATGTCGACAGCCAGCTCGTTTGCGAGACGGCGTCGAAGGTGATCGTGGTCGGGCTCTCGTTGAGCACCGAGTCGGGCGCCTGGCTGGTCGCGTTCTGCACGGCGGTCATGACCACCGCGGGTGCCGAGAGCACCATCTTGGGTGAGATCGCGAAATACACGCGGCCCGAGTTGGCGCCGGCCGAGGTCGAGGCCTTGGGCGACCCGACGATCAGATCACGCGCGCCTTCACCGGTCACTTCGTAGACGAAGGCCGTCGCGATGCCGCCGGCGGTGGCGTCGCCGAGGACACGCAGGCTGAGTTGGGCGGGATCGCTGAGATCGACGGCGCGGTTGCCGGCGGCCTGCGGAGTTCCGTAGGTGCTGCGTCCGCGGCCGTAGTAGATGTAGACGGCGCCGCCGCTCGTCGCGCCAGGCGCCACGAGCGCGACGTCTTCACCGATGTCGCGATTGATGTCGCCGCTCGTCACGATCTGTCCGAGCTTCGCGCCGGGTGCCGGCCCTCGCAGAATCACGTCGGCATACGCGAGGCTGATCGAGATCGGCGCCGGGTCGGTCGGTTTCTTGCCCCAGAGGACGTAGGCGGCGCCCTGCTGCGCGCCGCCGGCGTTCGGCGCGCCGATCAACAGATCCGTGCGGCCGTCGCCGTCGAAGTCGCCCATGCGCAGGCTGCTTCCGGCGGCGTCGCCGGTGACGCCCAGGAAGTACGCGGTCTCGTCGCGCTGCACGATCATGTTGCGCTGGTAACTGCGGTTACCGAGCCCCTGGATCATGTAGACGAGGTTGACCGACGGTGCGCCGATGAACAGGTCATAGACGCTGTCCCCTGTGAACGCGCCCGCCGTCAGCACGCCGCCGATGCCCGACCCGGTGATCGTGATGTCGGGTCCGGTCGCATCGGTGTTCCCCATGTCCCTGGCGGTGCCGGAGAGCCCTGGCCCACCCCAGATCACGTAGACGTGATTGTTTCCGGGGGCGCCGATGATGATGTCGCGGTAGCCGTCGAAATCGAGGTCGGCGCTCGCCAGTGCCGCGCCGAGATGATCGTTGGGTGCCCCTCGCACGGTGAACACCGCCGAGCTCGACGTCAGACGCTCGCCGCCCGCATAGTTCGTAGTGAACAGGTAGACCACGCCCCGCCCGCCATCGGCGTTCGGCGCCGACACGAGAAGATTGCGAGGATTGACCCCTTCCCGGTTCAACACATTCGCCGCGGCGACCGCGGCGCCGAATCCGTCTCCGTTCGCCGCACCGGTGATGACGACATTCGCGGTGTCGAGCGGATGCTCGCCGGCAGTCGGTATCGGACCGCCGAAGAGGATGTAGACGCTGCCGGGAGTCGACGACCCCGTCTGTCCCGGTGCGCCGATGATGAGATCACGGCGATCGTCGGAGCTCATCGTGCCGTGGTCGAGATAACTGCCCGCGAGAGCCGACGCGGTCGTGCCGCGCCAGCGTACGTCCGCTCCATTCGTCGCGAGATCGATGTCCTGTGCTATCGCAGCTCGGCCGGAGCCGAGTAGCAGGATTCCTGACACTGCCAGGAATCGGACCTTTACCATTGTTGCGCCCTCCACGGTGGGAGAGCTCAGGCAAGGCGAATGCCCAGCCGTATTGCCATTTCGGAGGCGAAATGTGGAAAAACGGCGGCCGCGCCGCGACTGATCGGAACAGTCGAGGCGCGCGCCTACTCAGAATGTGAAGAGAACGGGATACTCAGGTGCCGCTACGGATTCACGACGAAGAGTCCGGAACCGGCCCAGCGTTCCCATGGCGCGGACGATCCCGCCTGGCGGATCCACACCTGCACGGCACGGGTCCCAGCCGCCGGGAACCAGCCGAAGGTGTTGGCCGACTTGTAGAGCGGCAGCTGCCGCATCCAGCTCGTCCCGTCGAACGTGAAGAACTGGTACTCCCACGCCCCCGATCCGCCGAGCACGGTCGCGGTGAAGGTCACGATGTCTCCCTGGTGCAGCGTCGTCAGCGAGCGATCGCTCGTGAGGGTCAAGCTGGTGGACGTGGTGATCGAGAAGTAGTCCGTATTGCGCCAGTCCTCATAGGTCACGCCTGAGTTCACCGTTCGGACCCAGACCTGCACGAGGAAGAGTCCCGTCGTGCCGCTCGGATTCCAGCTGGCCTGCGGGCTCGTGCCCCAGTCGCGCACCAGCGACCACGTGCCCGTGCCGGGGTTGTAGAGATAGAACTTGTACTCGAGCTGTCCGCTGCCGCCCGCGCCCGCGGCGGTAATCGTCACATTGGTGAACGGCGTCACGGGAGCCGCCGCATCGGACGAGACGCCCATCAGCCGCGCGCCCGTGCTGCGGGTGGTGAACAGGCCGGATGACATCCAGCCCTCGGGATCGGTGGTGACGCCGGCGCTGCGCACCCAGACCTGCACGGCATTCGAGGTCACGCCAAGCGGCGGGAACCACGTGAACTTGTTGTTGGCGCTGTAGTCCTGCATCACGCGCCAGGTGACGCCGCCGTTCGACGTGGCGAGGAACTTGTACTGGAGCGGGCCTGTCCCGCCGATCCCGGTCGCGGTCCAGGTCACCGGGATGTTGAGATCGACCGGCATGGTGGCGTCGGCGTGGAGGGAGGCGATCGACGCGTATCGGGAGGCGACGGTGAACTGCGAACTCGCGTACGCATCATACGTTCCGGCGTCGTTTGCCGAGCCGCCGTTCTTCGCCCAGACCTGCACCGCGTGCGCGCCCTCTGTCGGGAACCACGTGAATGTGTTGGAGGCGCCGTACGGCTGCAGAATCGTCCACACGCCCTTGGTGAGGGTGATGAATTCGTATTGAATCGGCGCCGTGCCGCCGGTCGACGTCGCGGTCCAGGTGATGGGTGTGCCCTCCGACACCGTCGCCGCCGGGGTCTGCGTCAGCGTGACGGCGAGCGGCTGCGGCGCTGGCGGCGTCGACGTGCCGCCGACGACCGCGCCCAGGCTGCCGCCAGGACCGCCGCCGGTGCTGGTCGAGGAGACGATCTGATCATGCAGCTCGGTGTAGTTGTGGGAGAAGGAGACGTTCCACTGTGCCGCGTCGCTGCGAGCGGCGGCACGCGGGTAGAATGACCCGACTTCGCCGGCCGGCAGCGCTGCCGCAGTGATCTGCTGATCGATAGAGGTCTTGGCGCCGTGCGCGTTGAGTTCCGCTCCCCAGATGTTGTAGCTCGGGCCCATGCCCACCAGCAGGAATGTGCCGGTCACGGGATTGTAGGAAAGCCCGAGACCGTCGACGGCTCCGGTGGTCGACGAGACCAGGCCGCTCGCGACCACGGTCCCGGCGCCGTCGAATTCCGCCCCGAGCGTGCCGGCGCCCGTCTGCACCCACACGCCGACGAATCGTCCGGTCACCGGATTGTAAGCAAGGTCGGTGATGTAAGTGCCAGCCGAGCCGGCGAAGTTGAAGATGTTATTGGCGACGACGGCGCCGCCGGACGTGACGAGCGTGAAGGTAGTTTGCGTGCTCGTGGCACCCCACCCGTCGTAGATGATGCCGAATTGATCGGTCGCGGAATTCCAGGCGACGCTCGGATCGCGCGCACCCTGCCCGGTCTGCGAAATCTGGAAGGCCGTGCCGATCAGGTTGCCGTTCACGTCGAGCCGTGCGCCCCAGATCAAATAATCGGCAGAGCGCCACGTGACCAGCGACACCCGGCTCGTGGTCGAGTAGGCGATCGATGCGCCCGATTCCCACCAGGTGCCCACGGGCGCGGCGATCGTCTGCTGCAAGCTCACGGGTCCGGCCGGGTAGGCGACGACGCGCGTATTCACGAAGTTCGCACCGCCGGGACTCTCATGCCACGTCACGATGAAACCGCCGACGCCGCCGACGCCGTTGCTGACGTCTGGACTGTAGATCACGCGTGGGAAATGGGCGAACGGCCCTGGTGCGTTGATCGGGAATGCGGAGATGAGGTCGCCCGAGAGGGTCGTGAACGAGCCCCAGACCGAGCCATAGGCACCGACGACGAGATACACCTTGTTGACCGGGTCGTAGGCGACGTCGCTGCCGCGCACGGCGGTCGTGACCAAGAGCGGATTGAGGCCGACCTGCGTGATCTGCGCGCGCGCCGCCTGCGGATACCCCGCGACGACGGCCAACGCGGCCAGGAATACGGCCTGCCGGGCTTGCACCGCATGGAAGATGGAACGGCGATTGATGCGCATGGCTACGGCGATCCCTCCGGACATCGACGGCGGCGGACTGCTGGGCGTCGCCAACGGTGTATCGGTCGTGTTGTGCGGCGTCATTAACATTCCTGCCTTGTTTTGCGCATGCTAGCTCAGCGCGTCAATTCCAGAATCCGATTCGCCGCCTGTACCGAGGTGGACGGATCGGCATTGCGGAGATAGCGCCGCAGTGCGGTGAAGTCGCTGGTGAGGGTTCGTATCGAGGAGCGAGCGGCTTGCTCGCGAATCGCCATGTTGTCAGAGCGCCCGAGGCGCTCGAAGGCCTCAGCGGATGCCTGCGGGTCGTGCGGCGCCATCAGGCGGGCGGCGCCAAGCTGCACCAGCTCGTTGGGATCGGCGAGAAGGGCGCGCACGGTCGCCTGCCACTCGGGGGTGGGCGTCACCGCCATGGCCTGCGCTGCGCTCAGGCGGACCGACGCGATATCCGACGCCATCAGCGGCTGCAAGAGGCCGGCGCCGCTGTAGTCCTGCAGTCGGTACAGGGCCGCGGCCGCCGCCAGCCGGACCGGCGGCACCGGATCCTGGAGCAAACCTTTGAGCTTCGGGATCGAGTCCGACGCGCCAAGCCGGCCAAGCGCCTCGGCCGCACCCGCTCGCAACTCCTCGTGCGGATCCGTGAGTAGCTCAACCAGCGGTTGAATAGCCGCCGGGCTTCCGCTGTCGCCGAGCGCACTGATGATTCCCAGTTTGTTGGCGACCGGCTGTCGCAGCTGGCCGATCAGCGCTTGAACGGCACGCGGGTCCCCCATGGCGGCGAGCAGCTTTGCTTCCTGGCTCCCCGGGGCCTCGGCAGCCCGACCGAGATCCGTCAGCGCGTCCTGATCGCCGTCAGCGGCGAGTGCGGCGAGGGCATCGACCGACGCCGGCGGCTTTCGTGCGGTGGCGACGGCTCGAAGGTGCCCCCGCGCGACTTGTCTCAGAATGTACGGGGCTTCGACCTTGCGGCTGCCGAGCCACCGCTCGTAACTGTCGAGCGCGGCCGCAGCGCCGTTCCGGGTGAGGTCGATCTCGATCCGCAGTGCCAGCGCATTCGCGCTGCGCGGCGCGTCCGTCAGAGCCCGGTCAGCGGACGAGGTCGCCCGCGGCAGATCGCCGGCGGCCAGCGCCGTCCAGCCTTCGGCGAGCGTCGGCGCGAGAGACACGGCCTGCGCGGTGGCGGTCGGCGCACCAAGGCCGGCCCCGAGAACCGTCGTCAGAACGACGACCACGAACATGCGAGCGGGGACATGCGTCAAGAACAAGAAACTATCCCGGTTACCGTCTGTGCTCGGAACGGGTGGAGCAGGCGTGGCGGCAGCGAAGCCACGTGCCATCCGCAGTTGAGGGAACGCGGTATAAGGTAGCTCAGTTACAGGGGTGAATCAACCACGATCCGCGCCGCCGGGAGCGGTCGCGGGGACACCCAAATCGTGGTTGGATGACGATTTTGGAGAGTTCAGCGCCGATGCTCATGACAGACGGCGATCGCGCCGGGGTCGCGTGACGAGCGCCCCCCACTTCACCTTGACGCCGGGCGCCGTCCCGGGGCTGATCGTGATCGAGCCGCGCGTGTTTGCCGACGACCGCGGGTTCTTCATGGAAACCTGGAGCGCGCGCGCGTTCGAGGCCGGCGGCCTCGACGTCCGCTTCGTCCAGGAGGCCCATTCGCGCTCGGCGCGCGGCGTCCTGCGCGGCCTGCATTTCCAGCAGGATCCGCACGCGATGGGGAAGCTGGTGCGCTGCACCGCCGGCCGCGTCTTCGACGTCGCGGTCGACATCCGCCACGGTTCGCCGACCTTCGGGCGATGGGGCGGCCTCGAGCTCTCGGCCGACAACCGCCGCATGCTGTGGATTCCGCCGGGCTTCGCCCACGGATTCCAGGCCCTCGAGGACGGTTCGGACGTGCAGTACAAGTCGACCGCGTTCTACACGCCGTCGGCCGAGGCGGTGATCGCCTGGAACGATCCCGACCTGGCCATCGCCTGGCCGATCCCCGCGCCGCGGCTGTCTGCGCGCGACGCCGACGCGCCCGTCCTGCGCGAGCACCCGTTCATTCGCGGACGCGGTACAGCGTGAAGTCCTCGATGACCGTGTCACGCTGGTAGGCGGCGAGGAGCCCGCGGACCGCGGGGTCGTCCTCCAGCCGATCCACCTCCTGCCCCATCGCCGAGGCCGAGTGCAGCCGCTCGAAGATCAGATAGCGCGGACGGCGCGCGCGCAACTCGTCAACCACCGCGCCGAGCCGGAACGCCGGATCAGGGAACGACATGGCGACGAAGTCGTTCACGCGCAGGAAGCGCTGGGCCGTCAACCGGTCGGACAGGAAGTACACGCCCGCGCCGTTGATGCCGAACAGGAAGATGCGATCGTCGGGACCGGTGTGTTGCCCGACGTAGTCGGCCAGCTCGGCGTTGGCGCGCGCCGAGTAGCCGCGGTCGTTGCCATATCCCCCGAAATACTGCTCGTAATAGTCCCGTTCTGCCACGTGGCCGCGCAGGGCCGCCAGGTCGGCGCGCGCGTATTCGAGCACCCGCGCCGGGTAGTCGCGCGACACGAGCAGAAGCGCCATCCCCGCCGCCGCCGCGATCGCCAGGACGCGGTGACCCGCCGATTCACGTCCGGGCCCGGTCAGCAGCCACGCGGCGAGGAGCGCGAGCGGCGCCGACACCTGCATGAAGTAGCTGTTGAACAGCCAGGCGCCGTTGACCGCGATGACCAGCGCGCCCGCGCCACCCCAGAGCACGGCGAGCCCGGCGGCCGGCGGCAGCCGGCGCGTCCGTGCCAGTTCGGCGAGCGCCGCGGCCGCGCCGACCGCGCCTCCCAACCAGAGCGGGTCCGTCTTGATCCGCAGCCAGACCGCTTTCGAGAAGTCGAGCGCGTAGGCGCCCACCGAGAATCCCTGTGAAACGTAGAAGCGGTTGAAGTCGATCACCGCCACCTTCGCGTCGTGGAGGAGATCGAGTCGCCAGAGCCAGAGCAGCGCGATCAGCGGCACGATCGCGGACGCGGCGATCGCGGCGATCGCGCCGCGCACGATCGGCGCCAACGAGGTCTCGCGCCGGTAGAGCGCCAGCCAGAGGAGCAGCGCCGGAAGGTAGAGCGCGGCGTTCGGCTTGTAGACGACCGCGGCGCCCCCGCACAGCCCGCAGAGCGCGGCCCAGCCAGCCGACTGGCGGTCGCGAAACCGTGCCGCACCGTAGGCGGCGGTCGCGACGCACCAGGGTGTGAACGTTTCGCAGACGCTGCGCTCGAGGAATCCGCCGTGGCCGAACATCCACGCCGGGTGCGTCAACACCGCGTAGATCGCCGCCGCGGCCGCGCCCGTGATCCGATCCGCCAGGCGCCGGCCGAGCAGGTAGAGCATCGCCGTGGTGCCCGACGCCGCGATCAGATCGAGCCACGCGACGGCGCCAGGCGTCCAGCCGAACACGCGGAACGCCGCCAGATACGTCCAGTAAATGCCCGGCGGACGCTGCTCCCACACGTCGCGATAGAGGCGCTGGCCGTGCGCCATGCCGCGTGCGGCCGACGCCCACAGGCTCTGATCGATGCCGAGCGGTTCGGCAATCGTCACGATGCGCGCGAGCAGCGCGGCGGCCGCCACCGCCAGCAACAGCGTCGCGGCCCGCCGGTTCGATCGCCACGACTCGGAGCTCAACCCGTGAAGTATCTCATGTAGGATCTGACCGAACACCCATGCCTGATTTCTTCGTGCACCCGCAGGGACTCTGCGAGAGCCAGACCATCGGCGCCAAGACGCGCGTCTGGGCGTTCGCGCACGTGTTGTCCGGCGCGCGCATCGGCGCCGACTGCAACATCTGCGACCACGTGTTCATCGAGAACGACGTGGTCCTCGGCGACCGCGTCACCGTGAAGTCGGGCGTCCAGCTCTGGGACGGCCTGCGGGTCGGCGATGACGTGTTCATCGGGCCGAACGCGACGTTCTCGAACGACAAGTATCCGCAGAGCAAGAAATATCAGCCGCGCGTCCTGCAGACGCACATCGCCAGCGGCGCGTCGATCGGCAGCGGCGCCAACATCCTTCCCGGCCTCAAGATCGGCTCGCGCGCGATGGTCGGCGCCGGCGCCGTCGTCACCCGCGACGTGCCGCCGCGGGCGATCGTCTCGGGCACCCCCGCCCGCATCGTCGGCTACGTCGACGCCACCGGCCGGCCGGCGCCGGAAAGGACGAGCGTCGTGCCGCAGGGCGCGACGCGCATCGACACCGGCGTGCGCGGCGTCACGCTGCACCGGCTCGTCCTCGTCGAAGATCTCCGCGGCACGCTGTCGGCCGGGGAGTTCGAGGCGCAGGTGCCGTTTGCGCCGCGGCGCTATTTCATGGTGTTCGACGTGCCCGGGAGGGACGTGCGCGGCGAGCACGCGCACCGCCGCTGCCATCAGTTCATCGTCTGCGCGCGCGGCTCGGTCTCGGTGTTGATCGACGACGGGACGGACAGCGAGGAAGTGGCGATGGACGCGCCGAATCTGGGCCTGTATCTGCCGCCGATGATCTGGGCCGCCCAGTTCAAGTACTCGTCGGACGCGCTGCTGCTGGTGTTCGCGTCCGATCTCTACGATCCGGCCGACTACATCCGCGACTACGACGAGTTCCGCGCGCTGGCGTCGGCCCGGGCCTGAGCCGCGGCTGCCGGTTCGAACGCCTGCGTCTCGCGCACGATGTAGGGCGGCCGGCCGCGCGAGTTCTGCAGCGTCAGCCACAGGTACTGGCCGGTGATGCCGAGGCCGAGCGCCGTCACGCCGCCGAAGAAGGTGATCGCCAGCATCAACGGCGTATAGCCCAGCACCGGCACGTGACCGGTGGCCCAGCCGATGAAGACCGTGACGCCAGCCGCCAGCGCGAACAGCGTGCCGGCGGCGCCGATCGCGAGCAGCGCGCGAATCGGCAGATCGGTGAACGCGAAGACGCTGTCGAGGGCGTAGCGCAGCTTGCGCGACAGCGTCCAGGCGCTCCGCCCTTCCCGGCGCGGCTGCCGTTCGTAGGCGACGAACGCCCTGCGGAAGCCGAGCCAGAGCAGCAGCGCGATCAGGTTCGTGTTCACTTCCTTCATGTCCGCGAACACGTCGCGCACCGCGCGCGTGCAGCCGAACATGTCGACGCCTCCCTTGGGCATCTCGGGCACCACGAAGCGGCGGTAGAGCCGCCAGAACACGTCCGACATCAGGCTCGAAGATCGCGCATCGGCGCGGCCCGTCCGGTGGCCGAAGACCACGTCGGCCTCACCCGCCGACAGCAGACGGTGGAACTCCGTAACCAGCGAGAGCGGCTCCTGCAGGTCGGCGGAGAGGGCCGCCATGTAGTCGCCGCGCGCCGCGCGCATGCCGGCGGCGATCGCCGCGAAGGATCCGAAGTTGCGTGACAGATCGAGCAGCTGCGAGCGCACCGGCCACGCCGCCAGCCGCTCGCGCAATAGTCGCAGCGAGCCGTCGGGCGAGCCGTCGACCACGAACACGATTTCGAGCGGCGCTGGAAACCCGGCGGCGAACGCCTCGAGCTCGCCGAAGAGCCGCGGCAGGTTCTCCTCGTTCCTGTAGACGGGGATGACGAGCGACAGCATGCGGAATGCCGCGATTATAGAGCCTGCCGCGAATTCCCGCCGGTCATTGCAGCGGGCGCATGGCGCCCTGGCTGTAGTAGTAGAAGAGCACCTGGCGCGGATCGAGGCCGGGCGCGAGCGACAGCGTCAGGCGCTCGGCCGCGCCGTCGCGTTCGGCCCGCAGCCTCCCAAGCGGCGTGTCGAGCGTCAGCGGCGCGGTCGAACGGATCGGCGGCCCGAAGTTGCGCAGGTCGGCCGACAACGACAGATTGCCCTGGTACTCGGGGGCGACGATGACGATGTCCCGCGGCGTCTGCCAGTGCGCCTCGACCGCCGAATCGATCCGCACGAGGCGCGCGAGCACGTCGAACTGCGCCGGCATGCAGCCGCGCGGCAGCTCGAAGGTTTCGTAGAGGAAGTGGGTGTAGACCGAGCGCAGCGCGACCGGCTCGGTCAGGAACACGACATGCCCCTGGCCGCACGACGGGGCGAGCGCGGCGTCGACCATCCGAGCGCCGCCCCCCGTCAGGCGTCCGGCCCACTGCCAGTCGCGCACCTTCCGGGAGATCTGCCAGGCAGAAACCGCCATCAGGATCGCCAGGGCGCCCGCGGTAACCGTGCGCGCCGGCCGGGGCAGTTCGGTCACGAGCAGCGCGACGATCAGGGCGAGCGCGGCCGACGGAAGGTAGAGATAGCGTGTCCCTTCGGTCAGCGCCGAGATCGGCAGCAGGGCGGCGAGAAGGAAACTGGCGAGGAACCACACCCGATCGTCCTGCAGCGCGCGGCGCCACACGAGGGCGACGAGCAGCGCGGCGGCGATGAGCGCGGCGGCGCCGCCAGCCCAGTAGGCCGTAGTCCCGGGGTCCAGGTAGAAGGGCAGATCGAATACGTCGAGGACGGGCGAAATCAGGTTGAACGCCGCAAACCCCGCGACCGCGAGCTTGTCGGCCGCCAGCCCGGTGCCGTGTGCAGCTGCCGCCAGCACGGCCAGCGCCGCGATCGCACCGGTGGCGCAGGCGAGAACGACGCCCCCGTGCGCGGCCAGCCGGCGCCGCAGGCCGATCCAGCGGTCGTCGGCGAGCGCGACGAGCGCCGCGAGGATCGCGGCAAACGTGACCAGTTTGGGCAACTTCCCAGCGCCGCCGATCGTCGAGATGCCGCCGGCGAGGTGACGCACGGCGCTGTAGAACGCGAGCGCCGCGATCCAGGGGAGCAGCCGCTTGACGGTCGCGCGCGCCGACGCGTGCCGGCCAAAAACCGCATACCCCGCCGCCGCGATCGGCAGCCCGACCGCCGCCTCCTTCGACAGCAGCGCGGCCAGAAACGCTGTCGCGGCCAGGATGGCAGCTCCGGGCTGCCCCCCGTCCCCATCCTGGTCGCGGGCGGCGCCGTGGCTGCGGACGAGGAGGTAGACGGCCAGCAGCGAAAAGACGGTCGCCAGCAGGTCGAAGCGAGCCGAGATCCAGACCACGGCCTCGTGGTTCGACGCGTGGAGCGCGAACAGCATCGCCGCCAGCGGGCCCGCCAGCGTCCGCGGTGCGAGGGCGGAGCCGATGAGCAGGACGAGCCAGGCGGCGAGGACGTGCAGCAGCAGATTGGTGGCGTGGAACTGCACTGCATCGGCACCCGCAAGGCGCCAGTCGGCCGCGTGGGCGACGAATCCGAGCGGGCGGTAGTAGTCGAAGAATTCGCCGCGGAAGAAGCGCAGCACGGAACCGCCGGCGCGCAGCCGGTGCAGAATCATGAAGTCGTCGCCGACGAATCCGGAGGCGAGCGCCCCCCAGTAGACGGCGACGGCGGCCGCGGCGACGAGCGCCGCCGCGATCCACGTCTTCATGCGGGCGGTTTGCGGCAGGCGACGTGATAGCCGCTGGTCATGATGCCGCGCTCGGGGCGTTCGCGCCGGCTGTCGCCGAACTCCCGCGTAATCAGAAACGAGAACGGCCGCAGCGCCTGCGCGGCGAGCAGCCACGCCGCGCGCAGCGGCGTCCAGCCGAGCGTCTCGGCCTGCATCCCCAGACGCTGCGTCAGGACGGCGAGCGCGCCGACGGCGTCGGTCTCGTCCTCCACCTCGAGGATTTCGAAGCGCCGCAGCAGATGCCGCAGCCCGTACTTCGTGAAGCGGAAGTAGTCGTGCGGCGCGTCGTGAATCGGGAACAGGAACCGCGTCGTCAGGATCAGTGCGCCGCCCGGCCGCAGCACGCGGAACATCTCGTCGACGGCGCGCTGCGGTTCGGGAAGATGCTCGAGGACCTCGGTGCACAGCACCGCGTCGACGCAGTCGTCGCGGAGGCCGAGCGCCTGCGCGTCGCCGATGATCTGCACGCCGCGCCCGCGTTGGATGTCGAGGGCGATGCGGCGCGGAAAGAGCGCCGCGTAGGGGCCGTTCTGCGCCCCGACGTCGAGCGTCAGCCCGTCGCCGGCATGCGACGCGATGAAGCGGTCGAGCGTCACGCGCGTCAGCTTGCGTGACAGCGCCCGGCCGATCCGGCTCGATCCGGCCATCGACTCAGGCGTTGACGCCGACGACGGCGTAGTCGAGGAACGTGAACAGGCGGGCGTTCAGCTTGTCGGCGTTGGCGTTGAGGATCTCGGCAGCGTCCTCGGGCAGCCCGGCGAGCGGCGCGACGTGCTGCAGCGTGTCCTGGAGCGGGACCGGCGAACGGTACTCGAGGCGCGCCGAGACGAAGCCGCTGGCGGTGACCAGATAGCGCAGCGTGTCGGGATGCAGCGGCCAGACGTGCGTGATGTCGCGAATGAAGCTCTCGAAGAACGCGACCCAGCACGCCGGGTTCAGCGTCTCGAGCACGAGCGGCGCCCCGGGCCGCAGCTTGTGGTGCGCGAGCTCGAGGAACTGCAGGAGATAGGCCGGCTCCAGATGTTCGACAACCTGCGCCGCGAAGAGCCCGCCGAGCGATCCGTCCGGCAGCGCCGACAGATACGACACGGCGTCGGCGTGCTCCGCCGACAGGCCGGCGGCGCGGCAGACCTCGACCATCTCGTGATTCAGGTCGATGCCGCGCGCTCCGATGCCGGCCGCCCGCAGCAGGTCCAGGAACTCGCCGCGTCCGCAGCCGACGTCGAGTACGTCCGTCGCGCCCGCAAAATACGGGACGTAGCTCGCGAGCCGCGCCCGAATCACCTCGCGCGAGCCGCGAAACCGATCCTCGAACCCGACGTACTTGTAGTCGTCGAGGCTGGAGGATGGACGTTGCGGGGTAGAGGCCTGGTTGTCGGGGTTGGGTGTCGCCTGGGGATTGGGAGCCGTGGCCTGGGGCGTGGGCGCCGAAGCCGTGCGCTGGAGTTCCCGCTTGACCGCGAGCGCCGCCTGCTGGGCGACGGCGATCATCTGCCGCAGATCGTCCTGCGCGGCGCCGATCTCGTCGAGCCGCGCCGCCATGCGGTCCTCGCGCGCCGCCGCCGACTCGCGCCGCTTCGCGCTCTCGTCGGCGAGCGCGTTGACGGCGGCGTTGACCACCAGCGCGCCGCCCGCCGCGTCACGATCCTTGGTGTCGACGTACGCGGTGATCTGCTGCAGGCAGACGAGCAGCCGCGTCTGAAAGGCGAGCAGCGCGTCGAAATGGCCGCGCAGGGCGTGCAGCGTCTCGACCAGCGCCGCCCGTGTCTCGCGTTCGGCACGGGCGTTTCGATTGAGGTGATCGACCAGCCGCGAGTTGAACGCGTTCTGCCGTTCGAGCGTCGGCGCGACGAGGCGCCAGACGAACGCCGCCAGCCGTCCCCTCAGCCCGGCGGCAGGCGCAGGGGCCGTCAGCGTGTTCCACGCTTGATTGAGCGCGGCAGTCTGGTGGTCGTCGAATTCGGCCGGCGCCGCCGGCAGGGCCGGGTCGCCGATCGCGCCCTTGTCGACGGCGGTCAGCGCGCCATTGTAGGCGCGGTCCGCCGCCTCGCGCTCGCGCGCGAGGCGGGCCAGCCGCGCCTCGAGCGGCTCGTATGCCATCACGGTCGCGACGCGAGCGTCAGCACGAACGCGCCGACCGGCAGCTGCGCCGACATCTTGACCGGCGCGTGCGCCGGATCCGACGAGAGCCACAGCGTCAGGCCGTGCGCGCCGACGTCGGCTCCCTGCGCCGTCAGGGTGAGCTTCTGTGCCGGAATCGGACCGGCCCCGGTCTTGACGGTCTCGACCGCGCCCGCTTCGATGAGCATGTGGTAGTTCACGCCGTTGTCGCAGATCGGCATGGTGATTTTCTCCCCCGGCTTCAGCGGGATCGAGCGCAGCACGAACATCGCGCCGAGCGGGTCCTGCGCCACCGCGGAGATCGCGACCGGCTTCTTGACCACCGTGTGCGCCTCGACCTGGTATTCCGCCGTCTTCTTCGCATGGTCGAACATCGTCGTCTTCATGCGGTGACGTTTGCCTTCCTCGCTGTAGATCGACGCGCGCTGCGGCAGCAGCGTGTAGACGTCGAGCAGCGAATCGACCTTGTAGTAGAGCGTGTAGAGCTTCCCGACGAGCGTCGACGGCCGGCCCTCCGCGACGATGTAATAGGCGACCGAGTTGTAGGACGGCCGCTTCTCAAGCACGCGCAGCGTCGCCGTTCCGGCGGTGAGCGTCGACGACCACGACACGTCATAGTTCAGCGTCTCGCCGACGCTGAACGGCACCGTCAGCTCTTTCGGCGGCGCCGGCGCCGGCCTGGCGGACGCCGCGCGCTGCGCCGCGGCGACACCGCTGCAGCACAGCACCGCGGCGGCCGCGGCCGCGACGCGTCGCCTCGCTGACGTCACCGTCACCCGCGCACCGCCGGCGAGATCACCCCGGCGAGCGGACTGCTGGCCGACGCGTACGACTTGCGCGGGATGCGGCCGGCGCCGCAGGCGAGGTGTCCGGCCTCCACGCCGAGCCGCATCGCCCTCGCCATCGCGACCGGGTCATCCGCGAGCGCGATGGCGGAATTCATCAGGACCGCGTCGGCGCCGAGCTCCATCGCGAAGGTCGCGTCGGACGCCGTCCCGACGCCGGCATCGACGATCACCGGCACCCGCGCCTGTTCCTTGATGATGCGGATGTTGTTCGGGTTCTGGATCCCGAGGCCGGAGCCGATCGGCGCGCCGAGCGGCATCACCGCCGCGGCGCCGGCGTCCTCCAGCTTGCGGCACATCACCGGGTCGTCGCTGGTGTACGGCAGGACGACGAAGCCCTCCTTGACCAGGACCCGCGTCGCCTCGAGCAGCGCCTCGTTGTCGGGAAAGAGCGTCTTCTCGTCGCCGATCACCTCGAGCTTCACCCAGTGCGACAGCCCGACTTCGCGGCCGAGCCGCGCCGTACGGATCGCATCCTCCGCGGTATAGCACGCCGCGGTATTGGGGAGCAGGAAGTAGCGGACCGGGTCGATGTAGTCGAGCAGCGATTCCTTCGATCGATCCGTCAGGTTGACGCGGCGGACCGCCACCGTCACCATCTCGGCGCCCGAGGCCTCGTGCGCCGCCTGCATCACGGGGAAGGTCGGGTACTTGCCGGTGCCGATGATCAGCCGCGACTGAAACTCGCGGCCGGCGATCGTCAATGGAGGCATGGAAATGTGGAAATTGGGAAATGTGGAAATGTGACGGTTCAGGTTACTCGATAACTTTTCTACATTTCCACATTCCCACATTTCCACATTCCGCAGACTGCCTAGCCTCCTCCCACGAAATTGACGACCTCGATCTGGTCGCCCGCCTCGATCGTGGTTGTCGCGTAGAGGTCGCGCTTGAGCACGACGAAGTTGCGCTCGACGGCGACGCGCCGCGGATCGATGTCGAGCGCGGCCAGCAGGCCCGCCACAGTCGTGTCCGAGCCGACCTCGTGCGGTTCGCCGTTCAATTGGATGGTCACCACGGGACCTCGAGGCCGAGCGGGACCAGTAGTGCCCGCAGACGTTCGGCGCCGTCAGCGGTCAGGTGCGCGGGCAGCTCGGGATCACCGTCGGGTGTCGCCGCGGCACGGGCGACCAGCCGCTCGTAGTCGTCGGCCATCGCGGCGACGGAGTGCTCCCGCGCCCAGTAGTCGCGGGCGGCGCGGCCGAGGCTGTCGCGCAGCGCCGCGTCGGCGGCGAGCCGGCGCATCGCCAGGCGCAGCGAATGGTCTTCGTCGAGGATGTCGACCGCGACGCACACGGGTGGCGCCGCGCCGTCGCCGCGCGTCGTCCATGTGCGCGGGTCGAGCGACGGGATGCGCGCCGCCTGCACCAGGTCCGTGGTGACGGTGGCCCTGCCGGCCGCCAGCGCGCGGACCCAGGGGCCGGACGTCTCCCGGGCGGTCGGCCAGCGGAGATGCAGGGTGACGTCGGCCGCCGCGAGATGGGCGGTGAATGCATCCTCTCCTTCGACATAGCCGGTGACGACGACGGCGCCGGCGCGCGCCGGGTCGTCGAGCGGCATGTCGAGATGCTCCGCCGGCGCGCCGGCCAGCAACAGGCGCGCGCCGGGCGCAAACGGCAGCGTCGCCCGAAAGGCCGCCAGTACCTGCGCAATCCGCTTGTCCGGCGTGAGTCCGCCGAACACGCCGAAGACGACCGCGTCGTGAGGAATCCGATAGCGATCGCGGATTGCGGCGCGCGCTGCGGCCGCCTGTTCGCCGGTCACCGGCTGTCCGTGCCCCAGTCTGATCGCCGCGATCCGTCCGGCGTACGCGGATCGGTCATCCGACGTCGACCCTCCGAGCTCGCTCAGGCGTTCGACGAGTTCGCGCCGGGCCCCCTCTCCATGGACCGCGACCAGGCGCGAGCGTTCCACGAGGGCGCGGCACATCGGCCACTCGTAGTAGAGCGAGCTGTCGAGGCCCGCGATGGCGATGTCGGGCGCGTCCTGAACGGCGTCAGGCTGGTTCCAGCGAAACTCGGCGCGGTAGTCGGCAGTACGCCGCTCGCGCAGCAGCAGCGCGGCGCGCGCGTGGTGCAGCCGCGTGTCGTGGAGGACCGCCAGCCCCGGGTAGTGAAACGCGTACGGCCATTGATAGTCGTGATGCGATGAGTTGCCGAACTGGTGGACGACCAGCTGGTAGGGGCGCTGCTGATGGCGCCAGGGGAAGTCGTGCGCGGCGGCCTCGGGATACACGTCGATGTCGTGGCCGCGCTGTCGCAAAGCGGCGACCGCGTCGGCGCTGTAGGCCGCGACGCCCGAGGCGACCGGCGGCATCGGGCTGAACCAGGCGATGGTCATTCAGGCCGGCTCGCGCCGCCACCGCGTCAGGTTGCTCTCGTAGATGTCGCGCAGCAGCGCCTCGAGGTCGTACTGCATGCGCCACTGCGGATAGTGCGCCTGGAACTTGCGGAGATCGCTCACGTACCAGATGTGATCGCCGATGCGGTTGGTCGGCGAGTAGGTCCACTGCAGCGTCCGGCCGGCGATCGTCTCGCAGAGGCCGATCGCTTCGAGCATCGAGCAGTTGCTGTGGAGCCCGCCGCCGAGATTGTAGACTTCGCCGCCGCCGCGCGGCGCCCGCCAGAACTCCAGGAACGCCGCTACGACGTCGGCTGAGTGGATATTGTCGCGGACCTGCTTCCCCTGGTAGCCGAAGACGGTGTAGGGCCGGCCGGTACAGGCGCACTTCATCAGGTAGGCGAGAAAACCGTGCAGCTCGGCGCCGGAATGGCGCGGTCCGGTGAGGCAGCCGCAGCGGAACACCGCCGTCTTCATCCCGAAGTAGCGGGCGTATTCCTGTACCGCCACGTCGGCGGCCACCTTCGAGGCGCCGAACAGCGAATGCAGCGACTGATCGATCGACATCGACTCCGGGATGCCGGCCGCGAACGGATGCGACGGGTCGATGTCCCAGCGCGTGTCGCGTTCGACGAGCGGCAGGCGGTTCGGCGTGTCGCCGTACACCTTGTTGGTCGACGTGTAGACGAAGGCCGCCTCGGGACAGTGGCGGCGGGTCAGTTCGAGCAGCCGCAGCGTGGCGGCCGCGTTGACCTCGAAATCGAGCAGCGGATCGCGGGCGGCCCAGTCGTGCGACGGCTGCGCGGCGGTGTGGACGACCAGCGTGGTGTCGGCGCCGAACCCGGCGAACACCGGCTCGAGCGCCGCGAGGTCGCGGATATCGAGATCGTAGTGTCGATAGCCGGACAGCGCTTCCAGCTCGCGGCGAACCCCGGCCGTCGACGCCTCGTCGCCGAAAAACCGGCGGCGCATGTCGTTGTCGATGCCCGCCACGGTGACGCCGTGGCCGCACAGCACACGGGCCGTTTCGGATCCGATCAGCCCGGCCGAACCGGTGACGATCGCAGTGGACATATCCCTGGCTGCCGCGGAGCGTACCACGCTCGCGCCGCAAAACGAGTGTGATAGCATTCCGAGGCTGGGCGATTGAGAAAAGATTCACAAGCGCTGGGCCCGGCGACTCGGCGTGTGGGAGAGCTCGAGGACGACGTGCCTCGGCACTGAGGCAATGACATGAACCCCTGGCTTCCTGTCCTGATCATGCTCGGCATGGGCGGCGGCTTCGCCGTGGTCAACATCGGCCTCGGCAAGCTGGTGGCGCCGCGCCGGCCCACTCCGGAAAAAGAAGCGCCCTACGAGTGCGGCATGCCGCCGGTCGGCGACGCCCGCGACCGTCACCCGGTCAAGTTCTACCTGGTGGCGATGATCTTCCTGTTGTTCGACATCGAGATTGCCTTTCTCTACCCCTGGGCGCTGGCCGTGCGCGACTTGCGCTGGGTCGGCTTCTTCCAGCTGATCGTGTTCTTCCTGCTGCTGCTGACCGGCTACGTCTACGTGTGGCGCAAGGGCGTGTTCGACTGGGGCCACGAGCGGCAGCCACGAGCGTGAACCATGTCTGAGTTCGAGATTCCCGTTCTGACCACCACCGTCGAGAAGATGGTGCAGTGGGCGCGCCGGTCATCGATCTGGCCGGTCACCTTTGGCCTCGCCTGCTGCGCGATCGAAATGATGGCGATGAGCACGTCGCGCTACGACATCGCGCGCTTCGGCGCCGAGGTCTTCCGCGGCTCACCGCGCCAGTCGGATCTGATGATCGTCGCCGGGCGGCTGTCGCGGAAGATGGCGCCGGTGCTGCGCCGCATCTACGACCAGATGCCCGAGCCGAAATACGTGCTGTCGATGGGCGCCTGTGCGTCGGTGGGCGGCGTGTTCGACAACTACGCGCTGGTGCAGGGCGTCGATCAGATCGTGCCCGTCGACGTGTTCGTGCCCGGCTGCCCGCCGCGTCCAGAGTCGCTCATCTACGGCATCGTCCAGCTGCAGAAGAAGATCGACCAGCAGCGGCTCGGCGAGTTGTCGAGCGAGTCGTCGCGCCTGCCCGGGCGAGCCCTGATTGTCAATGGATGATCGCCGTCATGGATAGCGCGCACATCCTCGAGACGCTGCGCGGCCTGGTGCCCAACGGCGCCGTGCAGGCCGCGCCGGCGGCCGACGGCATGCCGGCCATCGACGTCGCGGCCGCGCACGCGCCGGCCGTCTGTCAGGCGCTGCGCGACGATCCGGCGCTGCAGTTCGCGCTGGCCGTCGACATGACGGCGGTCGACTATCTGCCGCGCGAGCCGCGCTTCGAGGTGGTCGTGCATCTCGTGTCGCTCGGCATCGCTCCCTACGGCGACACGCCGAAGCGGCTGCGCGTCAAGATCCGCCTGTCTGGCGCCGATCCCCGCATGCCGACACTGTCCGGCGTCTGGAAGTCGATGAACTGGGCCGAGCGCGAAGTCTACGACCTCTTCGGAATCCACTTCGACGGGCATCCCGATCTGCGCCGGATTCTGATGCCCGACGACTGGGAAGGTCATCCGGCGCGCAAAGACTATCCGGTGCAGATCAAGATGACGCCGAAGGTCTACGAGCCGCTGCAGGTGACGGCGCAGGAGTTCGCGGCCAACATGCAGCAGCAGCGCGATCGGGCGCAGCGGGACTGACCATGGCGGGGTCAGGAAATTGATGGACGTCGCCCGGATCGCGGACGAGGCGCTGGCGGCGGCCGCCAAACTGCACGAACGGATGCGCGGCAACCTCGGGCCGGCACTGCTCGCCGCGCAGACGATCGCCGAGGCGCTGCGGGCGGGCGGCAAGCTGCTGGTGTTCGGCAACGGCGGCAGCGCCGCCGACGCCCAGCATTTGTCGGCGGAACTGGTGGGACGGTTTCAGAAGGAGCGCGCCGCCTTTCCGGCGATCGCCCTGACGGTGGATACCAGCGTGCTGACGAGCGTGGCCAACGACTATTCGTTCAAGCACGTGTTCGCGCGGCAGATCGAGGCGCTCGGGCGGCCGGGCGACGTCGCGCTCGGCATCTCGACGAGCGGCGAGTCGCCGAACGTGGTCGCGGCGCTGCAGACCGCCCGCACCCAGGGGCTCAAGACCGTGGCGCTGACCGGCCGCGACGGCGGCACCGTCGGTCGGGTGGCCGACATCCACGTGAACGTGCCGGACCAGAACACGCAGCGCGTGCAGGAGGTGCATCAGACCCTGCTGCACGTGCTGTGCGAGGTGATTGAGGCCAATGCCTGAACTGCGTCAAGAGACGATGACCGTCAACATGGGGCCGCAGCACCCCAGCACGCACGGCGTGCTGAACCTCGTGGTGCAGCTCTCCGGCGAGACGATTGTCAAGGCGGACACGACCATCGGCTTCCTGCACACCGGCATCGAGAAGACCGCCGAGCAGAAAAAGTGGCAGCAGGTGATCCCGCTCGTCGAGCGCATGGACTATCTCGGCGCGCAGTCGAACTCGCTCGCCTTCTGCCTGTCGGTGGAGCGGCTGCTCGGCGTCGAGCCGCAGATGCCGGAGCGGGTGAAGAACATCCGCATCCTGCTCGCCGAGACCCAGCGCATCGCCAGCCACCTGGTGAGCCTCGGCACGCACGCGCTCGAGGTCGGCGCGGTGTCGGTGCTGATGTACTGCCTCAGCGACCGCGAGCGGATCCTCAACATCTACGAGATGATCGCCGGGTTCCGCATGTTCCCGAGCTACATCCGGGTAGGCGGCCTGCGCGAGGATCTGCCGCAGGGGTTCCACGAAGCGGTTCGCGCCTTCCTCGACTTCTTCCCGGGCCGGGTCGACGAGTACGAGAAGCTGCTGACCAAGAACCAGGTCTGGCTGAAGCGCACCAAGGGTGTCGGCGTGATCTCCCAGGGCGACCATATCCAGTACGGCCTGGTCGGCCCGATGGCGCGCGCGATCGGCGTGCCCTACGACGTCCGCAAGGTGTTTCCCTACATCGGCTACGACACCTACGACTTCAACGTGCCGGTCCAGCAGAACGGCGACGTCTACGATCGTTACCTGGTGCGCATCGCCGAGATGCGCGAGAGCGTCAGGATCTGCCGCCAGACGCTCGACCGCATCAGCCCGCGCGGCGACTTCGACATCAAGGACTATCGCATCGTCCCGCCGCCCAAGGACAAGGTCTATACGGAGATGGAGGCGCTGATCCAGCACTTCCTGATCTACTCGCAGGGGTTCACCGTGCCGGCTGGCGAGGCCTACGTGCCGGTGGAAGGGCCGCGCGGCGAGCACGGCGTCTACATCGTGTCGGACGGATCGAACCGGCCCTACCGGATCAAGATGCGGCCGGCGACGTTCTATGCCTGCCAGGCGCTGCCGAAGATGATCGAGGGCGGGATGATCGCCGACGTCATCGCGGTGATCGGGTCGACCGACGTGGTCATGGGAGACGTGGATCGATGAGTTTCCATCCGTTGATTCCGTACGGCACCGATCGGTGGCATCGCTCGGAGCGCGTGCTGCTCGCGGCCGGCGCGCCGTTCGTCTACACCGCGGAACGCGCCGCCCGCCTCGAGGAGATCTGCAGCCAGTATCCGCCGGAGTGGCGCAAGTCGGCGGTGCTGGCGGCGCTCTACCTCGTGCAGGAGCAGCAGGGCTCCCTCACCGCGAGCGCCGTCCGTCACGTCGCCGAGTTCCTGCGCATCACGCCGGCCGACGTCGAGGACGTCGCCAGCTACTACGTGATGTTCTTCAAGGCGCCGGTCGGCACCTACGTGCTGCAGGTGTGCCGCACGCTGTCGTGCGCGCTGGCGGGAGCCGAGCGCGTGACCGAGTCGCTCAGCGAGAAGCTGGGACTGAAAGTCGGCGAGACCGACGCGTCCGGGATGTTCACCCTGCTCGAGTTCGAGTGCCTCGGCGCCTGCGACCGGGCGCCGGTGGTGATGGTGAACAACGAACACTGGCACGAGCGCGCGACTCCCGAGAATTGTTCGAAGCTGGTGGATGATTTGAAAGCGAGTGGCCTGCCCGCACTGTCTGGCTGCCACCTGCATGTCGAACGGAGGCAGGGCTGAAGCCCTGCGCTACGGTAACGGAGGCCGGGCTGAAGCCCTGCGCTACGGCGGCGGCGGCCGGGCTGATGCTCTGCGCTGCGGTAACGGAGGCAGGGCTGAAGCCCTGCGCTACGGCAGCGGCGGGCGCGTTCTGGAGCTGTAGCGCAGACCTTTAGGTCTGCCCAGGTGAACAATGGACCCGATTCTCACGAAGTACGTAAGCGAGCCGAATGGCTACGCGCTCGACTTCTACCTGAAGCACGAGGGCTATCAGGCGCTGAAGAAGGCGCTCGCCATGCCGCCGAACGACGTCATCGAGACGGTCAAGGCGTCGGGGCTGCGCGGTCGCGGCGGCGCCGGTTTTCCGACCGGCCTGAAGTGGCAGTTCGTCGACAAGAAGACGGAGCCGCGCTACATCTGCTGCAACGCCGACGAGAGCGAGCCCGGCACGTTCAAGGATCACGTGCTGATGGAGCGCAACCCGCACCTGCTCTTCGAAGGCTGCCTGATCGGGTGCTGGGCGATCGGCGCCAAGGTCGCCTACATCTACATCCGCGGCGAGTTCTATCACGTGCAGAAGGTGATGGAAGCGGAGCTGGCCAAGGCCTACGCGCAGGGCTACGCGGGGAAGAACATCCTCGGCTCCGGCTTCGATTGCGACATCGTCCTTCACCGCGGCGCCGGCGCCTACGAGGCCGGCGAGGAGACGGCGCTGATCGAGTCGCTCGAGGGCAAGCGCGCCCAGCCGCGCATCAAGCCGCCGTTCCCGGCTGTCGCCGGCCTGTATCAGAAGCCGACCGCGGTCAACAACGTCGAGACGCTCTGCAACCTGCCGGCGATCATCACCAACGGCCCGGAGTGGTTCGCCAAGCTCGGTCCCGAGAAGAACGGCGGCCCGAAGCTGTACTGCGTCAGCGGCCACGTCAGGAAGCCGGGCGTCTTCGAGGCGTCGATGAACACGACGCTCAACGAGCTGATCTTCGAGCGCGCCGGCGGCATCCGCGACGGCCACCAGTTGAAAGCGGTCATCCCGGGCGGCTCGTCGGTGCCGATCCTGCTGCCGCACGAGCTCGACATCCCGGCCAGCTTCGACTCGGTGCAGAAGGCCGGGTCGATGCTGGGATCGGCCGGCATCATCGTCATGGACGAGACCACGTGCATGGTGTGGGCGGCGATGAACCTGATGCACTTCTACAAGCACGAGTCGTGCGGCAAGTGCACGCCGTGCCGCGAAGGGGGCGACTGGCTGTTCAAGATCCTGTCGAAGATCGAGCGCGGCGACGGCGAGATGCGCGACCTCGATCTGCTGACCAGCGTCTCGAACAACATCGCCGGCAAGACGCTGTGCGCGTTCGGCGACGCCGAGGCGACGCCGCCGCTGACCACCCTCAAGCACTTCCGCGCCGAATACGAGGCCCACATCCGCGAGGGACGCTGCACGGTGCCGGCCGAGTGGCGATCGCGCGGAACGCTGGCGGCGGCGCACTGACGTCATGGGCCAACTGACACTCGCGGATTTCGGACTGAGCCAGGCGCTGATCGCACACGTGGTGCTGATCGTCGTCGTCTTCCAGGCGCTGGTCCTGACTTCGGCCTTCATGGTGTGGATGGAGCGCAAGGTGTGCGCCTACATCCAGGACCGCGAGGGGCCCAACCGGGTCGGGCCGGCGGGACTGCTGCAGCCCTTCGCCGACGTCATCAAGCTGGTCTTCAAGGAAGACCTGCAGCCCAAGGCGGCCGACGCCTTCCTGTTCGCGATCGCGCCGATCATCTCGACCGCGACGGCGTTCGCGGCGTTCTCGGTGGTGCCCTTCGGCGGCGAGACGACGTTGTTCGGGCTGCTGGATCAGCCGCTGCGCCTCGAGGCCACCGACGTCAACGTCGCGGTGCTGGTGATCTTCGCGGTGGCGTCGATGGGCGTCTACGGCATCGTGCTCGCCGGCTGGAGCTCCAACAGCAAGTACTCCCTGCTCGGCGGCCTGCGCAGCGCCGCGCAGATGATCAGCTACGAGCTGTCGTACGGGCTGGCGCTGGCGGCGGTGGTCATGCTCGCCGGGTCGCTGTCGCTGCGCGACGTGGTGACCAATCAGGCGGGCTACTGGTGGCACGTCATCCCCAAGTGGTACCTGTTCCTGCAGCCGTTCGGCTTCGTCATCTACATGACGGCGGGGGTCGCCGAGACCAATCGCGCGCCGTTCGACTTTCCGGAAGCGGAGCAGGAGCTCGTCGCCGGCTACCACACCGAGTACAGCAGCATGTCCTTCGCGCTGTTCTTCATGGCGGAGTACATCAACATGGTGACGGTGTCGGCGGTGGCGACCAGCCTCTATCTCGGCGGCTGGCTCGGCCCGTTCTCGGAGCGGCTCGGCGTCGGCTGGATGTACTTCATCGCCAAGGTGCTGCTGCTGCTCTTCTTCTACGTCTGGATGCGCTGGACGCTGCCGCGCTACCGCTACGACCAGTTGATGGAGTTCGGCTGGAAATGGCTGCTGCCAGGGGCGGTGCTGAACCTCATCGCCACGGCGGCGCTGGTCATCTGGTTAGGATAAGGTGCCGGAGACACACGTGCCGGACGTGCTGACCCGGCCGGCAGGCCTATGTCACTAGTTGCTTTTTACGTCTTTGCCGCCCTCGCGGTCGTCGCGTCGATCGGCGTGGTGTCGTCACGCAACCCGATGCACAGCGTGATGCTGCTGATCGTGTCGTTCGGCGCGCTCGCCGGACTCTACGTGCTGCTCGACGCGCCGTTCACCGCGGTCACCCAGATCATCGTCTACGCCGGGGCGATCATGGTGCTGTTCCTGTTCGTCGTCATGCTCCTCAACCAGCATCGCGAGGACGATCCGGATGTCGTGCCGGCGTCGCTGCGCGGCATCAACCTGCGCGCGGCGGTGCTGCTGTCGATCCTGCTGGCGGGCGAGGTGGCCTGGGCTCTGTCGCGCCTGGGGCCGACCGGCTTCAACCAGGAGCCCGGCGCGGCCGCGTCGATCAGCAGCGTCGCGCGGATCGGCACGGCGCTGTTCACGACGCACGCGTTTGCCTTCGAGGTCACCTCGGTGTTGATCCTGGTCTCGATGGTCGGCGCGGTCGTGGTCGCGCGGAGAGAGCACTGATGGCCACGCTGAACCACTTCCTCGTCCTCTCCGGGGTGCTGTTCTCGATTGGCACGGCTGGCGTGTTTCTGCGCCACAACCTGATCACGATCCTGCTGTCGATCGAGATCATGCTCAACGCGGTCAACGTCACGTTCGTGGCGGTGGGACGCTACCAGAACTCGGTCGACGGACAGATCATCACGTTCTTCGTCATGACCGTCGCGGCGGCGGAGGCGGCGGTCGGTCTGGCGCTGGTGATCGCGCTCTTCCGGCACCGCGAGACGCTCAGCCCCGACGCCTTCACGTCTCTGAAATGGTGAGATGCTCGCACTGATTCCGTTACTGCCGCTTCTGGGCTTCTGCCTCAACAGCTTGCTCGGCAAGCGGCTGCCGAAGTCGATCTCCGGGGGGGTCGCCTGCGCGGCGATGCTCGGCGCCTTTGGCGTCTCGCTGATGAGCGTGGTCGCCGCGCACGGCGCCGCCGAGCACTTCGTGCAGCAGACGTTCTTCCGCTGGCTGGCATCGGGCGACCTGCAGATTCCGGTGGCCTTCCTCGTCGATCCGCTGTCGTCGCTGATGATCCTGGTGATCACCGGCATCGGCTCGCTCATCCACATCTACTCGACCGCCTACATGCAGGAGGAGAGCGACAGCGAGTACGCCCGCTATTTCTCCTACCTGAACCTGTTTGCGGCGTTCATGCTGGTGCTGGTGCTCGGCTCGACGTTCCCGGTGATGTTCGTCGGCTGGGAAGGCGTCGGTTTGTGCTCGTACCTGCTGATCGGTTTCTGGTTCAAGAAGCGGTCGGCGGCCGACGCCGGCAAGAAGGCGTTCATCGTCAATCGCATCGGCGACTTCGGGTTCATCCTCGGGATGCTGCTGCTGTTCGTCACCTTCGGCACGCTCGATTTCCAGGAGGTCGGCTGGGCGGTGACCGCGCGCGCGCCAGAGGCGTCGCTCGGCGTGCTGACCGCGGCGACGCTGCTGCTGTTCCTCGGCGCGACCGGCAAGTCGGCGCAGATTCCGCTCTACGTCTGGCTGCCCGACGCGATGGAGGGCCCGACGCCGGTGTCGGCGCTGATCCATGCGGCGACCATGGTGACGGCGGGCGTCTACATGATCGGCCGGAACGCGGTGCTGTTCAGCCATACGCCGATCACGCTGGCCGTCGTCGCCGGGATCGGCGTGGCGACCGCGCTGATGGCCGGCACGATCGGCCTCGTGCAGAACGACATCAAGCGGGTGCTGGCCTACTCGACCGTCTCGCAGCTCGGCTACATGTTCCTGGCGATGGGGGTCGGCGCCTATGCGGCCGGCATCTTCCACCTCTACACGCACGCGTTCTTCAAGGCGCTGCTCTTCCTTGGATCAGGCGCGGTGATCCACGCGCTGCACGGCGAGCAGGACCTGCGCAACATGGGCGGGCTCAGGAAGGCCCTGCCGATCACCTACTGGACGTTCCTGATCGGGGCGATCGCGATCGCCGGCGTGCCGCCGCTCGCCGGGTTCTTCAGCAAGGACGAGATCCTGTGGCGCACCTATGCCGGCGGCCACACCCTGCTCTGGACGATCGGCATGCTCACGGCGTTGCTGACCGCCACCTACATGTTCCGCCTGGTCTTCCTGGCGTTCCACGGAGAGCGGCGTCATGAAGCTCCCGACGCCGCGCCGGCGCATCCCGAAGAAGAAGAGCCCGCCGCGCAAGCCGGGCACCCTTCGCACTCTCAGCACGACTTGCACCCTCTCCACGATGCGCCCCCCGCGATGGCGCTCGCGCTCGTCCTGCTCGCGATCGGCTCGGTCGTCGCCGGCTTCGTCGGCGTGCCGCACTCGCTCGGCGGCGGCAACCTGATCGAAGCGTTCCTCGAGCCGTCGTTCGAAGCGCACCAGACGGCGCCCGCCAACCCCGAGTTCCAGGTCACGCAGGCGCGTCCCGAGGACCGCCGCGTTGAGCTCCCGAACGAGTCCAGGTCGGTGCAGGAAGATGACACGCGCACCGAGCTGCTGCTGATGGGGCTGTCGTCGGGACTCGCGCTGGCCGGCATCGGGCTGGCTGCCTATTTCTGGCTGCGCAACCGCGCCGCCGCGACCCGCGTGGCGCGCGTCGCGACGCCGGTCTACGCGCTGCTGCTCAACAAGTACTACGTCGACGAGATCTACGACGCGGTCGTCGTCCAGCCGATCAAGGGGATCTCGACGCTGCTCCTGTGGAGAGGCATCGACACCGGGGTGATCGATGGGCTCGTCAACGCCGTCGGCGGGCTGGTACGCGGGTCGAGCAGTTCGCTTCGGCGACTGCAGAGCGGCTCGATTCGGGCCTACGCGGCGTCGCTGTTGCTGGGTGTAGTGGTGATTCTGGGATGGTACCTACTGCGGTAGGCCGGGTCTTCAGACAAGGCGTCCGGCGGATCCGAAGGTCCGCCTACAGGGATTGATGCTGTTATCGACTATCGTTTTTCTCCCGCTGCTCGGCGCGATATTCGTGCTGCTGGCCGGTGGACGGGGCGACAATCCGGAGCGCGAGGGCGCGGTGCGCGCCGTGGCGCTCGTGTCCTCGCTCGTCGTCTTTGCCGCGACGCTCTACCTGTGGTGGGTCTTCGACCCGGCCAGCGCCGAGTTTCAGTTCGTCGAGCGGCACGTCTGGCTCCCGCAGTTCGGCATCAGCTACCACCTCGGCGTCGACGGCATCAGCCTGTTCCTGATCGTGCTGACCGGCTTCCTGACGCCGCTGGCGCTGCTTTCGTCGTGGGCCGGCGTCCACAACAGCGTCAAGCTGTTTTCGTTCTTCATGCTGGCGCTCGAGACGGCGATGCTCGGCGTCTTCGTCTCGCTCGACCTGTTCCTGTTCTATCTGTTCTGGGACGCGATGCTCATCCCGATGTACTTCCTGATCGGGATCTGGGGCTACGACCGCCGCATCTACGCGGCCGTCAAGTTCATCCTCTACACGATGGCCGGCAGCGTGCTGATGCTGCTGGCGATCATCGGGCTGGCCTGGGCGCAGCAGGCGGCGACCGGGCAGGCCAGCTTCGACGTCGTCGATCTCTACAAGCTGCACCTGCCGTGGAGCACCGAGAAGTGGTTCTTCCTCGCCTTTGCGCTGGCGTTCGCGATCAAGGTGCCGCTGTTCCCGTTCCACACCTGGCTGCCCGACGCGCACGTCGAGGCGCCGACGGCCGGGTCGGTGATCCTGGCGGGGGTGCTGCTGAAGATGGGCACCTACGGGCTGTTGCGCTTTGCGTTCCCGCTGTTCCCCTCGGCGGCGGCCTACTTTGCCCCCTATCTCGCGGGGCTCGCGGTCATCGGCATCGTCTACGGCGCGCTCGTCGCGATGGTGCAGCCCGACATGAAGAAGCTCGTCGCCTATTCGAGCGTCAGCCACCTCGGCGTGGTCGTGCTCGGGCTGTGCGCGATCGACGTCAACGGCGTCCAGGGCGCCGTCTACCAGATGCTCAACCACGGCGTCAGTACCGGCGGCCTCTTCATGATCGTCGGCATGCTCTCGGATCGGCGGCACACCCGGCTGATCTCGGAGTACGGCGGGCTGAAGGCCGTCGCGCCGCGCCTGGTCGCGTGCTTCCTGCTGGTGACGCTCGCGTCGATCGCGATGCCGGGCATGAACGGCTTCGTCGGCGAGTTCCTGATTCTGCTGGGCGCGTTCCGCGTCTGGCCGTGGCTGACCGCGGTGGGGGCGACCGGCGTCATCCTGTCGGCGGTCTACATGCTCTGGATGTTCCAGCGGGTCAACTACGGCGAGGTCACCAACGAGAAGAATCGCGGGCTGTCGGATCTCTCCGGACGCGAATGGGCGATGATGATTCCGACCATCGCGATGTGCATCCTCATGGGGGTGGCGCCGGCGATCTTCCTGCGGCCGATGGAGCCCTCGATCATCCGGGTGCTCGATCTGATCCACGGGATGGGCCGATGAACGGCTTTGCCGCGACCATCCCGATGCTGATCGTCGTCCTGTCGGCGATCGCGGCGATGCTCGCCGAAGCGATCCGCCATCCGGGCGAACGGATGTACCTCGCCGGCTTCGGCCTGATCGGCTTGACCGGGGCGCTGGTCGCCTCCTGCTTCCTCTGGGACACCGACGCGGTCAGCTTCGGCGTGGTCCGCGCCGACAACTTCGCGCTGTTCGTCAACGTCATCCTCTGCATCATCGGCATCCTGACGATGGTGTTTTCGAACGACGTGGTGGAGCGGGAAAACCTGCCCGCCGGCGAGTACTACGCGCTGACGCTGTTTGCGATTGCCGGGATGATGCTGATGGCGGCGGCGGTCGACCTGCTGGTGATCTTCCTGGCGCTCGAGGTGTTGTCGCTGGCGGTCTACGTGCTGACGGCGCTCCGCCGCAACAGCGCGCAGTCGGCCGAGGCGGCCTTCAAGTATTTCCTTCTCGGCGCCTTCTCGAGCGCGTTCTTCCTCTATGGGATCGCCTTCGCGTTCGCGATCAGCGGCTCGACCCGTCTCGACGCGGTGGCGACGGCGATGGCCTCGGGCCCGACCGGGACGCTGGCGCTGCTGTCGATCGGCCTGCTGACGGTCGGCTTCTGTTTCAAGGTCTCGGCCATCCCCTTCCACATGTGGACGCCGGACGCCTACGAGGGGGCGCCGACCGTGGTGACCGCGTTCATGTCGACGGCGGTCAAGGCCGCGGCGTTCGCGGCATTCGCCCGCGTGTTCCTGTCGACGCTGCAGCCCCTGCAGGGGCACTGGATGCCGGTGCTGTCGGGCATCGCGGCGTTGACCATGATCGGCGGATCGGTGCTGGGCGTGCTGCAGAGCAACATCAAGCGGATGCTCGCCTACTCGAGCATCGCCCACGCCGGATACCTGATGCTCGGCATCGTCTCGGCGAACGCGGCGGGCAAGGCGGCCATCCTGTTCTACCTGCTCGCCTATGCGGTCGCCAATCTCGGCGCGCTCGGCATCGTGGCCCTGCTCGGCACCGAGGAGCGCCAGCACGATCAACTGCGCGATTTCGCGGGCCTGTGGCGGTCCCGTCCCGGACTGGCCGGACTGATGACCGTGTTCCTGCTCTCGCTCGGCGGGTTTCCGCCGACCGCCGGCTTCATCGGCAAGTGGTACATCTTCAACGCAGCTGTGCAGGAAGGACATTTCGCCCTGGCCATCATCGGCGTCCTGACCAGCGTCGTGTCCGTGTTCTTCTACCTGCGCGTCGTGGTGATGATGTATATGACCGACGAAGCGGTCGCCGCGCCGCGCCCGCGCATCTCGGCCCCCTCGATGATCGCGCTCACGCTGGCTGTCGCCGCGACCTTCTATCTCGGCGTGCTGCCGACCCGCGTCCTCGACTACGCGCTGCAGTCGATCCAGACGATTTTCTGATCACCGGGCGGCTGCGGTGCCGCGGCTCGGTCACCTTACCGGCACAATCTAATAGTGCTGCACCTGCACTGTGAACGAGGTGGTGACGCCAGGGCCGACGTTGCCGGCATCGTAGACACGCACGCAGTACGCGCCGGCGGCGGCGGTGGCGGTGATCGCGGTGCTGCCGCTGCGCGATGCGTCGTTCTGCATCTGGTTGAGGCCGCACGTCTGGGCCGAGGCGTCCCACGCGCCGATGCCCAGACCGAGCGCCGTCACCGTCGCCGGCGAGATGCTGGTGTAGCCGGCCAGCAGCGAGTTGCCGTTGGTGTTCACCGTGAAATTGAAGACGGTGCTGCTGTTCTGGGTGACCGTGCCGTTGAAGGTCTCGGTGATGACCGTCGGCGTCGGCGTGGTGGGGGTCGAGGAAGACGTGTCGGACGAGCTCGAGCCGCAGCCGGCAGCGGCAAGCGCACCGAGCGCCGAGAGGATGAAGACGAGTCGCCGCGAACTGAACATGTCAAGTCCTTTTCGAAGATGAGCGCGCGCACACGATAACACTGTCGTGGCGAGCAAGACTCGCACCGCTTCGGGGCTCCCGTGAGCCGGCCGTATCCCGTTCAGGGGCTGCGTGTTCACGCGTTGCCACGGCGTTGCCACATCTGTCGAGTGCGTGCGTGTCAGCCACTGAGTACACCGGCGCCACCTGCGCGTGACAATCGATCGGCCGCTGCCTCGCGGATGCGCGGCTAGTTCCGGCGAATTATCATGGGCGCGATCGTCGTTCGGGCGGGCGTACAATCTCCGCACCCGATGCTCGTCGCGTTCACCAGGGAAGTGCCGCCATCCATCGATCGCTGCGAGCTGACGCACCTGCAGCGGGAACCGATCGATCGGGCGCGCGCGATCGTCGAACACGCCGCCTACGAGGACGTCCTGCGCCAGGCTGGCTGCCGCGTCGAGCGGTTGCCGCCGCTGCCGGACCACCCCGATTCCGTGTTCGTCGAGGACACGGCGATCGTGTTCGATCGGATCGCGGTCATCGCCCGTCCGGGCGCGGCGTCGCGGCGAGGGGAACGGGCGTCGACCGCCAAGGCGCTCGCCGTGTACCGGCCGCTCGCGTGGATTCGGCCGCCCGGCACGCTCGACGGTGGCGACGTGATCGAGACGCCCGGCGTGGTGTTCGTGGGTGTCAGCGGCCGCACCAACGCGGAGGGCGTTCGGCAGCTTGCAGCGATCCTGACGCCGTTCGGCGTGCGCGTCGTGCCGCTGCCGGTGCGTGAGTGCCTCCATCTGAAGAGCGCGGCGGTCTGGCTGCGCGCGGCGGCGGCGTTGCCGACGATCCTGCTCAACCCTGCCTGGATCGATGCCGCTCATTTCGAAGGCTTCGACGTCCTCGAAGTGGATCCGGGGGAGCCGCACGCGGCGAACGTGCTGGCGATCGGGGGTTGCGTGATCTGCGCGGCGTCGTTTCCGGCCACGCGCCGGCGTCTCGAGGCGCAGGGCGCGGCGACCATCACGGTTCCGGCGGTCGAGCTCGCCAAGGCTGAAGGTGGCGTCACGTGCTGCTCGGTCCTGGTCGAAGTGGGTGCGGGAACTTTTGGTACCACGAGATACTCCCCAGAGCAAGATCCAAAGTCTTGAATTTTAGCCCTCCAAAACACTGTTCTTGACCGGAACAGGTCCACAAGTTTAGGTTTTCCCATTCTCGGACTGTGCGGCCGCGAGTCGGGCTGGGAGTGGGCCCGACTTCGGCAAACCGTGACGGCCGGTCGTCGGTTTGTCCGTGGATACAGAGTGGATGCAGGCCCTGTGGCAACCCCCGTCGCTCCCCGACGGGCGGTGGAAGGATGGTTCAATGAATCGCAGTAGGTTGCGGCTGGGACTCGTCGTCCTGTTCGCGGTGGTGTTCTGTGCGTGCGGCCGCCTGGCCTTTGCGCAGGGCTCGACCAGCCAGCCCCTCTCGGGCACGGTCGTCGATTCGTCCGGCGCGGTGATTCCCGGCGCCGACGTCGTCGTCAAACACAACGGCACAGGCGTGGCCAACAGCACCGTGTCGAACAGCGACGGCATCTTTACGATCCCGGCGCTCTCCAGCGGCACCTATACGGTCACCGTGTCGCTCCAGGGCTTCAAGACCGTCGTCATCGAAAACGTCGTACTGACATCGGGACATGGCGCCGACGTCAAGGCGACCATGGAAGTGGGCGGCGTCTCCGAGCAGGTCACGGTGGCCTCGTCGTCGGAGATCATCCAGACGCAGACCGCCGGCGTGGCGCAGACGGTGAACGCCGACCAGATCGTCAAGCTGCCGTTGACCTCGCGCGGCGCGATGGATTTCGTCAACCTGCTGCCCGGCGTCACGACGCCGAACGGCAACCGCCAGGCCTCCATCAACGGCCTGCCGCGCACCGCGATCAACATCACGCTCGACGGTGTCAACATCCAGGACAACACCAACAAGGGCACGAGCGGCGACGACGGCTTCTTCGCCGAGGTCAACCCGCGTCTCGACGCGGTGGAGGAAGTGACCGTGTCGACCGCCGCGCAGGGCACCGATGCGAATGCCGACGGCGCCGCGCAGATCAAGTTCGTGACCCGCGCCGGCAGCAACAACTTCACCGGCAGCGCCTACGAGTACTTCAGGAGCGACAAGTACAACGCCAATACCTGGTTCAACAACGCCAAGGGTGTCGCCAAGGTGCCGCTCAAGCAGAACCAGCCCGGTTTCCGGTTCGGCGGCCCGATCGTGCTGCCGGGTTTCGATGGCCACAACAAGGCGTTCTTCTTCGTCAACTACGAAGAGTTCCACGCGCCGTCCGCCGTGTCGCGCACGCGCACCGTGCTCAACCAGGGTGCGCAGACGGGCAACTACTGCTATGGCTCGACGTGCGTCAACGTGCTGAAGCTCAACGCGCCGATGTCCAACATCGACCCGACGATTGCCAAGCTGCTGAGCGACATGAACTCCGCCATGGGTTCGACCGGCACGCTGACGGGCAACGGCAACGCCAACCAGCAGAGTTACAACTTCAATATCCCGGTGCAGTCGCTGCGCCGCTATCCGACCGGCCGCGTCGACTACAACATCTCGCAGAATCACCGCATTTCGTCGTCGGTGAACTATCAGTACTTCTATGACTTCCCGGACACGCTGAACCAGCACGAGCCGGCCTTCCCCGGCTTCCCCGGTTCGGCGGCGAGCCAGACCTCGAAACGACTCGCCTTCAGCAACAGCCTCCGCTCGACGCTGAGCCGGAACATGGTCAACGAAGCGACCGTCGCCTACGCGTGGGCGCCGATCTCGTTCTTCCCGGAAGAGGGCGTCGACCAGTTCAACGGCAGCGTGGCCAACATGAACGGCAACGCGATCGGGTTCGGCTCGGTCGACTCGAGCCTGACCTCGCCGATTATTTCCTTCCCGGCGCCGCAGTCGCGCAATGCCGATACGCTCGACATCACCGACAACCTGACGTGGCTGAAGGGCTCCCACTCGATCACGATGGGCGGCCAGGTGTCGACCTACAGCATCTGGGCGAAGAACTCGACGGCGGTGCCACAGGTGACGCTGTGCTGCACGACGACGACCGGCCTGCCATCGACTGATCCGGCGGCGGCGTTCTTCACGACGGCGAATTTTCCTGGCGCCTCGGGCTCGCAGCTGATCGCGGCGCAAGGGCTGTTCTCGATGCTGACCGGGCGGGTCAGCAACATCTTCGGCGACGCGCGCATCGACGCGTCGACCGGCCAGTACGCCTACATGGGCACCGGTCTCCAGGAAGGGGCGCTGCATGAGCAGGCCGCCTACATCCAGGATCAGTGGCGTCTGAAGTCGAACCTGACCCTCAACATGGGCGTGCGCTACGATCTGCAGCAGCCCTTCAGCGCCTCGAACAGCATCTATTCCTACGTCGACGCCGCGAACCTGTGCGGCGTTTCCGGCGCGAACGGGGACAGCGCCTGCAACCTGTTCCAGCCTGGCGTCATGCCGGGTCAGCACACGGTGCTGCAGCAGTACACAGCCGGCACCGATTCGGCGAAGACCGACTGGAACAACTTCGCGCCAAGCGTCGGCATGGCCTGGACGCCGCAGTCGCGTCCGGGCTTCCTCGGCAAGCTGATGGGCCCGAACGATTTCGTGGTCCGTGGCGGCTACGCCCGTTCGTTCAGCCGTCCCGCCATCGGCGACTTCACGGCGATCTTCAACACCAACCCGGGCGTCCGGCTGACCAACCAGCCGAGCGCGGCGACGATTCTCGCCAACGGCGGTCAGTCGTCGGTGGGCGCGCTCCTGCTGAGCAATCCGCTCGTGCAGCTGCCGGTGCCGGGCTTCCCGGCGTCGCCGTCGTATCCATTCCCGCCGACGAGCAACACCAACTCGATCGCGGCGTTCAATCAAGGCATCCAGATCCCGTACTCTGACACTTGGCAGACGGGCTTCACGCGCTCGATCGGCAAGGACATGGCGCTCGAGGTGCGCTACGTCGGTACGCACGGCTACGACATTTGGGGCAACTTCAACTACAACCAGTTGAACATCACCAGCAACGGTTTCCTGAGCGAGTTCCGTCAGGCTCAGGCAAACCTGCAGGCGAACCTCGCCAATAACCGCGGCAGCACGTTCGCCTACACGGGCGCGCCGGGCACGGCACCGCTGCCGACGTTCCTCGGCTTCTTCCAGGGGTTGAATGCGTCGAACGCGGGCAACCCTGCCGCGTATACGAGCGCGAACTTCGCCAGCACGACGTTCCTGGCGTTCCTGGCCGCGAACAACCCGAATCCCTTCGGCTTCGCCTCGACCAACACGACGAGCGGGTTCGCAGGGAGCACCACGTTCCGCGCCAACGGCCTCACGGCCGGCATCCCGGCCAATTACTTCCAGGCGAATCCCGACGTCACCAACGCGAACGTGCAGGGCAACCGCGACTCGACTTATTACAACGGTCTGCAGACCGAGTTCCGCCGCCGTTTCTCGCAGGGTCTGCAGTTCCAGGTGAGCTACTCGCTCGATCATGCGTGGGCCACCACCTATCTCGGGTTCGTCAACGGCGCCGTCTATCGGCGTCCGACCGGTAATGAAGGCGACCTGACGCACCAGTACAAGTCGCTGGTGAGCTACGATCTGCCGTTCGGGCAGGGCCGGCGATTCGGCAGCGGCGCCGGCGGCGCGATGGATCGGCTGATCGGCGGCTGGCAGGTGGCGCTGTCGTCGGTCATCCACAGCGGCCAGCTGGTGGACTTCGGCAACGTCCGCCTCGTCGGCATGTCGACGAGCGACGTGCAGAAGATGGTCCAGCTGCGCTTCGATCCGTCAGGAGCCGGTCTCGTCTACATGCTGCCGGCCGACGTCATCACGAATACGATCAACGCGTTCAACGTGAGCGCGACGTCCGCTTCGGGTTACGCCGGGACGGCGCCGACGGGCCGCTACTTCGCGCCGGCCAACGGACCGGACTGCATCGAGGTCGAGAATTCGCGAGTCGGCAAGTGCGGCGCCGGCAGCGTCGTCGTTGCCGGGCCGCTCTTCCAGCAGCACGACATCACGGTCGCGAAGCGCACCAAGGTCGTGGGCCATACGACGGGCGAGTTTCGCCTGGAGATGCTGAACGCCTTCAACCACGCGAACTTCACGCCGGGCGGCACCGGCACGACGTCGACCAACGCTGCGTCCCTGACCAACTACCAGTTGACGGCGCTGAGCGGAACGAACACCAGCCGAACGGTGCAGCTCGTGTTCCGATTCAATTGGTAGCACGAAGGAAGCGAAGGACAGCGAAGGACGCGAAGGATCGGGAACACGAAGTGATCGGGGGGGCATCTTCAGGATGCCGCCCCCGTTCTTGTGTACGCGGAGCGGCGAGGGCGCGCTCAGAGCGTGGAGCGGCAGGGTCGGAGGGCTGGGTTAGACCAGGGAAAGCGGGTGCCTACGGGGTGGGCACCGCGGCGAGCGCGTCGATCTCGTCTGGCAGCACGGTGCGCAGATCGAGGACGACCCGGTCGTTGCAGATACGGGCGATGACGGGAGGGTCCTGGGACCGCAGGTGCTGCTCGATGTGATCCGCCGTCAGGCCATCGCGCGTCAGCTCGACGAGCCTGGTCGGCAGTGCCGCGCCCGGCGCGCTGCCGCCGCCGACGGTCGACATGCCGTCGACGACGCGTGTTTGCCAGCCGCGCGCGGCGAGCGTGCTCGCCAGCATCTCGGCGCGGGCCCCGATCTCCGCCGCGCTCATACGCAGCATGCGCTGCACCGGCACGGTGTCGTGGCTGCGCCCGATCGCGTGTTCCTCGAGCGTCGCCTCGAGCGCCGCATAGGTCAGCTTGTCGACGCGCAGCGCGCGCATCAAGGGATGGCGTCGGATCGTGTCGAGCGCATCGCGCTGTCCCGCGATGATCCCCGCCTGCGGTCCGCCGAGCAGCTTGTCGCCGCTGAAACAGACGACGGCGGCGCCGCCGGCGACGCTCGCCGAGACGATGGGCTCGTCGCGGAGCGCCTCTGGCAGGTCGGCGCGATCGGGCCAGCCGAGCCACCCGCTGCCGAGGTCCTCGGCGACGGGGACGCCGAATCGCCGCCCGAGCGCCGTCAATTCCTCGAGCGAGGCGCGTTCGGTGAAGCCCACGACCTTGAAATTGGACGGGTGGACGCGCAGGATCAGCGCGGTCCGGTCGCTGATCGCGGCGGCATAGTCGGCCGCGCGCGTCCGGTTCGTCGTCCCCACCTCGCGCAGGATCGCCCCCGATTGCGCCATCACGTCGGGTACGCGGAAACCGCCGCCGATCTCCACCAGCTCGCCGCGCGAGATGATGACCTCGCGTCCGTGCGCCAGTGAAGCGAGCAGCAGCAGCGTCGCGGCGGCGTTGTTGTTGACGACGACGGCCGCTTCGGCGCCGGTCAGGCGGGCGATCAGCTTCTCGGCATGGGTGTCGCGCCGTCCGCGCGTCCCCGAGGCGAGATCGTATTCGAGATTGGTGTAGCCGGCGGCGACCTGGAGGACGCGGGCCAGCGACGCCTCGGCCAGCGGCGCGCGCCCGAGGTTGGTGTGCACGATCACGCCGGTGGCGTTGATCACGCGGAGCAGCGACGGCCGCATCGCGGCGCGCAGGCGCGCCTCGGCCCCGCGCTCGAGGCGGTCGACCGCGTCTTCCACGGTCACCGCGGCGACAAGTCCGCTGGCCAGTTCCTGGCGCAGGTCGGCTGTCTCGGCGCGCAGCGCGTCCACGAGCGCCGCGCGCCCGTAGCGCGTCTCGAGCGCGTGCATCGAGTCACGCTGGCGCAGTTGTTCTACGGAGGGGATCACCCGGAAATCGGACAGACCCACATCTCCACATTTCCAATTTTCAACATTTCCAAATTTCCAAATATTCAGGATACCATCTGACTTCCGACGTCCATGTCCGCCGACCCCAACGAACCGCCGCGCGTGCCGGTGCCCGACTATCGGCCGATCGAGCGGTTCTGGCCCTATGCCGACCTGTCGGAGCAGCCGACCGACGAGGAGCTTGCGGCGCTCAGCCCGGAGCTGAGCGAAGCGCTCTTCGGCACCCCGAAGCTGCCGTTTTCGGTGACGCTCGAGTTCCCGGTCTTCAGCGGTGCCGACTACGACGCGGCGCTGGCGCTGGCGCGCGCCTCGGCGGAATACCGCGAGGTCGGTCCAGCGGATCGGCTGCGCCACCGCGCGCGGTTCTACCCGAAGGACGCCGCGGCGCTCCGCGACCTGTTTCAGATCGTTGGCCGGTTCGACTCGACCGACGTGCTGATCGACGACAAGGCGGTGCCGCACGCGCGCGAGCTGTGGCTGCCCTTGATCTGGTTCCTGATTCGGTGACGCGCGATGCCAGAGCTGACCGAGGTCCAGAAGGATCTGCAGTTGCTCGCCGCCGGCCTCAAGCAGCTCGAGGCGGAATACAACATGTTCTTCGCGGGGCGGTTGGCGCGGCCGCCGTTGGAGACGCGCAACCGCATCCAGGCACTCGTGAAGAAATGGGATCGCGGCCACATCCAGACCGCCGCGGACCGGTTCCAGTTCGACACGCTGCAGCGCCGCTTCATGACGTTCGTCGATCTCTGGGACCGCGGACTGCGCTCGCGCGAAGAAGGCCGCGCCGGTCCGTTTGCCGCGCCGCCGCCGAAAATGCCGCGGCGCGAGGAGAGGTCGAAGGCGCAGGTCGTCCACACGACGTCCTTCCAGGACCCGATGCGGGAGATGGACAAGCTCCAGTCCCTGTACGACTCCCTCATGGACGCGCGACGCGAGGCCGGCGACGACATCGTGCCGTTCCATCGCTTCGCGGCGCTGGTCAAGGATCAGGTGACCAAGGTGCGCGCCGATGGCACGGCCGAGGTCGGTTTCCGCGTGACGGTCAGCGAAGGAAAGGTAAACTTTACGGTGCGGGGCTTGAAGGACGGAGAGAAGGGCTGAATCGTCGGAGGGGAGAGGCGGCGTGGACACCGCCTCTCCGGGCGAAACTAGGCGGCTTTGGTCACGTTACCGGCCTGCGGGCCTTTCGGGCCGTCAACGATTTCGAACTCGACCGCCTGACCCTCCTCGAGTGTCCGGAAGCCGTTTCCCTGGACGGCCGAGAAGTGCACGAACACGTCGGAGCCGCCGTCTCGCTCAATGAAACCGTAGCCCTTGGCGTTGTTGAACCACTTGACCTTGCCTGTGATACGCATCGTACTTTTCCTGCCTTGCAATGGGCCTGAACATAAAAAAAGACCGCGAGTGCGCGGCCTCGGCTTTCGACGCTGGCCCGCCAGCGCCGTGGAAATACTAGCCGCCGTTACACGGATGTGTCAAGAAAAACGCCTGC
>DASXLB010000035.1 GCA_036496585.1 Vicinamibacterales bacterium | reverse complement strand
CGTCTGCACAAGACGATCGCGTCGAGCGACTGGAGCCAGACGTTGACCCAGGCGCAGACGGACGACCCGATCATCAAGATGCTCGACATGAACAATCCGATGACCGACGGACGCTGCCTGTGCGGCTTGTGCGTCATGGACATGATCGCGCGCATCGCCAATGACGTGCGGGACGTGCCGCGGCGCAAGGTGCTGCTGTTCGTTGGCAGCAACATCATCGTCCAGACCGGTACTGCGCCAATGAACAACGGTTTGAGCTGCGACAAGCTCGTGCGCGATTCGCGCGAGGCGCTGTTCGACGCGCTCGGCGCCTCGGGGATGACGGTGCACTCGATCGATCCCCAGGGCGTCGCGAGCGTCGGTCCGGCGACGCGCGCCACCGTCCCCAACGGAATTGAAAACCGCGACGGCGCCGCGCTGCGAGGGCAATTGACTCAGGAGCGCGACGACTTCATGAAAGCGCAGGGCAATCTGGGCGTCCTGCCGGACCTGACCGGCGGCCGCACCATTCTCAATAGCAACGAGCCGTTCAGGATGGTACCCGACGTATTGCGTGAGAGCGACAACTACTACCTGCTCGCGTTCGAACCGATCGAGGGCACCGGCGAGGTCCGACACGACATCCAGGTCAAGGTCGCGCGCAAGGGCGTGGACGTGCACACGGCGCGCTACCTTGGCCCGTCGACCGCGGCCGTCGCCACGGCGGCAGCGTCGACGCCGACCTCACCGCTCGAGCGCGCGCTGACCGACTTGCTGCCGGACGCGTCGCCTCCGCTCGGCATGTCGGTGGCGGCCTTTGCCGGCCCCGATCGCGGCCACGCCTATGTCGGCGTGACGCTCGACGCGTCCGCGTTCGCCGATAAGTCCGGATCCATCCCGCTCGAGATCGCGGTGCTGGCCAGCGATGCGCGCGGCCGGCGCGTCGGCGGCGCGCGACAGGCCGGCACAATCCAGGTGCCGCCGGGGGCAGCTGGCATGGGCGCCTTCGTCGAGCTGCAGACTTACGTCACGCTGCCGGCCGGCGACTACGAACTGCGCGCCGCCGTGATGAACGCGGATACGCGCGCCGCGTCGAGTGTCTTCACGCACGTCACCATCCCGTCGTTCGACGCAGGAAGTCTGGGGCTGTCGGACGTCGTGCTCGGCACGCGCGAGAATGCCGGCTCGCTCCCAGACGGCGCACCGGCGATCCCGATCGTGCCGACGACAGCGCGGGAGTTCAACGCGAACGGTTCCGCTTGGGCGTTTCTCCGGGCCTATCGCGGCGGAGACAACGGCGGTGCGCAAGCCGTCAGCCTCGACGCGAACGTCCTCGACAACCGCGGCCGCCGTGCCAGGCATCTGTCGCTGCCGGACGCCCGCTTCGCGGATCGGAGCGCCGACGTGCGCGTGCCGCTGCCGCTCAAGGACCTGCCGCCCGGCGACTACGTCCTACGCGTCGACGCGAAGCAAGGGCGCGCCGAATCGTTCCGCGAGGTCGCCTTCACGGTGGCGCCGGCGGCGGCGCCGATCGTCCTGACCGAGCACACGCCGGAGCTCGATGCCGCGCTCGCCGCCGCGGCCGCCTACCTGCAGGACTACGAGCACCGGATCGGCGCCATCGGCGCCGAGGAGCAGTACGAACAATCCGTACCGCCATTGGGCGGAGCCGCGGCGGGGACGACGACACCGGCCCGTCAGGGCATCAACGGCGCGGTCGTGAGCCGCGGAGCGGTCGAGACCGCCGGAACGGCCCCGACCACGAGGAAGACTCGCGCAAACATCATGACCATCAGCCTCGGCGCCCGCGGCTGGGTCGCGTTTCGCGACATCTTCGAGGTCGACGGCCGGCCGGTCCACGATCGCGAAGAACGCCTGAGCCGGATTCTCCAGAACGTCAATCCGGATTCGCTCGAGCAGGCGCGCAAGATCGCCGTCGAGAGCGCGCGCTTCAACCTCAATCCGGAGACGGCACGTATCGATCGCACGACCAACGTCCCGATGACCGCGCTGCTGTATCTGCGCGGCATCAACCAGTCGCGCTCGGCGTTCCGGCTCGGCAGACCCGATCGGGTGGGCGGCGTCAATTGCGTGACGCTGCAGTTCACGGAACAGAGCCAGCCGCGGCTCGTCCGGACGAACGACGGCGCGCCCGCGGAGGGCACGTTCTGGATCGACATGGCGAGCGGCGGCCGGGTCGTGAAGACGGAGATCCGCATGCAGTCGGCCAGCGCCCCGGGACAGCCGGTCATCCGATCGCAGACGGCCGTCACCTACGCGCACGTCGACAAGCTGGACCTCTGGGTTCCGGTCGTCATGGACGAGAACTACGAAGTGACCGCGTCGCGCCAGACGCTCACCGGACACGCCACCTATTCGGACTTCCGCGTGTTCAAAGTGTCGACGTCGACGGACGTGAAGTGAGCGCGGCGCCCCTTTCCGAAGCCGAACACCGCCGTCACCTGCGTCGCGCGGTGCTGGCCGCCACGGTCGGCACCGCGATCGAGTGGTACGACTTCTTCCTCTACAGCACGGTCACCGGCCTGGTGTTCGCGCCGCTGTTCTTCCCCAACTCCGACCCGCGCGTCGGCACGCTGAACGCGTTCGCCATCTACGCCGTTGGCTTCGTGGCGCGGCCAATCGGCGCCGCCATCTTCGGCCACTACGGCGACCGCCTGGGCCGGAAGTCGGCGTTGATCGCGACGCTGCTGCTGATGGGTATCGCGACGTTTCTCGTCGCGCTGGTGCCGCCTTACTCGCGCATCGGCATCTGGGGAGCCATCATTCTGACGCTGCTGCGCTTCGTCCAGGGGATCGGGGTCGGCGGCGAGTGGGGCGGCTCGGTGCTGCTGGCGATGGAATGGGCGCGGACGAACCAGCATCGCGGCTACATCGCGTCGTGGCCGCAGTTCGGCGTGCCGGCCGGCCTGTTCCTCGCCAACCTCGCCGTGCTGGCGTCGAGCACGCTGTCGGGCCCGCAGTTTCTCGCGTGGGGGTGGCGGATCCCGTTCCTGCTGAGCGGCGTCCTGGTCGGTGTCGGCCTCTACATCCGGGTCGGCATCCTGGAGACACCGGTGTTCGCACGTCTCGCTGCCGAGAGACGGATCGAACCGGCGCCCGTGCTCGAGGCGATCCGTCGTCAGCCGCGCGAGATCGTGCTCACCGCGCTCTGTCGCATGGGCGAGCAGGCGCCGTTCTACATCGCGTCGGCGTTCGTGTTTGCGTACGGCACCGGCACGCTCCACATGCCGCGCAATTTTCTGCTCATGGCCCTGCTGGCCGCGACGGTCATTTCGTTTCCGATGACGCCGCTCGCCGGACATCTGTCGGACCGCTTCGGCCGCAAACGCATCTACATGATGGGCGCGGCGGCTACCGGGCTCTATGGCTTCGTGTACTTCGGCCTGCTCGACACGCGCGCGCCGGCGTTGGTGTTCCTCGCGATCGCGCTGTCGCTGCTGCCGCACGACCTTATGTACGGCCCGCAGGCCGCGCTCATCGCCGAATCGTTCGCCGGCCGCGTGCGCTACAGCGGCGCCTCGCTCGGCTATCAGTTGTCGTCGATCTTCGCCGGCGGCCCGGCGCCACTCGTCGCGACCTGGCTCCTCGGCCGCTACAAATCCGGCAGCGCCATCGCCGTCTTCATCGCCTTCTGCGCTCTCGTCAGCCTGATCTCGACCGCGCTCCTGACCGACCACACGGGTCGCGACGCCCGCCAAGATTGAACCAGCCGTCCGACGAGGGTCAAACCGGGGTCAGACCGGGGTCAGACCACCATGCGATCAGAGGGGTACGCAGTTCTGGACGGAGCAGGTTCCCCTTTTCACATCGTTCTTGCGTACCCCTACGATCGCATGGTGGTCTGACCCCGGTTTGACCCCGGTTTGACCCCAGTCGGACGGCGGCGGGGGGACTGGAATCAGTCGTGAAGGCCCTGGGTCCGGAGCCAGTCGACGACGAGGGCTGAGGGGAACTTCGAGAGCATCGTCGCACTCTCCAGCGGCGTGCCCACTGCGGACAGCAGCACGCAGCTGCACTCGTCGGCTGACTCCAGGGCACGTCCGCGTTTGCCGTCGCGCATCACACGGAACATCACGTCGTCGACCCTCGGCAACGGGGCCGGCAGCGCTTCCGGCACCAGACGCTGGATGAGCGCGTCGTGGCGCACCGCTTCGCTGTCGTCCATCAGGCCGAGCTGCGACGCCACGTAGGAGCAGCACCGCATGCCCCAGCACACGGCAAGACCGTGGGGCAGCACGCCCGCCGGGTAGCACTGTTCCAGCGCATGCCCGACCGTGTGGCCGTACTCGAAGATCATCCCGGCGCGGGCTTCCTGCGGGTCGATCGCCAGCGCCGGAAGCTTGGCGCGAATCCCCGCCTCGACGATCTCCGCGAGCAGCGCATCGTCCACCGCACCGCGGTCGTGGGCGTCCAGCATTCGCTCGGCGATGGTGAAGTGATCGCCGCCAAGGACGAGCGCGTTCTTGACGAGCTCGCCCATGCCGGCGCGCAGTTGCGCGGCCGGCAGGGTCTGCAGGTAGCGAGTGTCAACGACACTCAGGCTGGCGGCGTGAAACGTCCCGAAATTGTTCTTCCGATCGCAGACGTTGATCGCCGTCTTCATCGACGGGACGACGTCGTTCTGCGCCATCAATGTCGTGGGGACGTAACAGAGTCGCAGGCCGCGATAGATGAGGGCAGCGGCCAGACCGCCGAGATTCATGGTGGCGCCGCCGCCGAAGACCAGCACGAGGGAGCGCTTCGTCGCCCCGCCGGTCAGACAGGCTTCCGTGAGGTCTCCCAGGACAGGGAGAGTCTTGCAGCGTTCGCCCTCGGGAGCGACGAAGACCACCCCCGGCAAACTTCCGAGAGCGGCGAATCGATTGACGTCGTCCGGGTACAGCCGCGCGACAACGGCGTCGACGACCACGAACACGCGATCCGCGGTGAGCGCGCGGATGGCCTCGGTCGCCGCGTGGTCGAACAGTGTGCCGGTGCCGAGCAGCGCCGGCACACTGAGATTTCCGAATCGAATATCCAGCGTCATCACGATTGCAGCAGGCCCGGCGCCGCGAGCCGGCGACTGACGCCTATACCCGCGCCGAATGAAGCGCGGTAACGCACGGCAACGTCACTGCCCGGAACGATCCGTCCCGCCGCGCCCCTCGCCGCGGCCGGCGCCCCGGCCCGCGCCGCCGCCGCGCTGCGCAGGCGTACGGACGGTCAGGAGCGCGTCATACGGCTTCTTCGCCGCCCATGCAATCCCCTTCAGGAGCATCGGCTCGATGCGGATGTCGGTGAAGTTCGAGTACTCGTGCCCCTGCATCCAGACGAACACGCGGTACGGCTGTCCACCCGGCAGCGTGTTCTCGTAGGTCCAGATCTGCGGCACTTCCTCGCCGACGTGCCCCGCGCTCCTGGCGCTCGGCGTGTCGTCGATCTTCGCCGTGGCCAGCACGTGGATCTTCGGCGACTGCGCCCAGGTCATCAGATAGAACGCCTCGTCTCGGATCGACACGTCGGACATCCCCTCCATGATCGGGTTCGCCTTGTCGACCACGGTGTAGGGCACGTTGGCGTCGAGCGTGTAGTTGACCTCGCCGTGCTTCTTGGCGCCGCCGAGGATCGTCGAGTAGTAGGCGGGATCCGGTCCGCAGAGCGCGTCATGGATGCTGACCAGGCCGCCGCCGCGCTTGAGGAAATTCTCGAGCGTCGTCTTCTCCTCCGCCGTCATGTAGCCGGTATCCCCCTTATACATGACGATGACGTCGACGCCTTCCAGCTCCGACGCCTTGGGGAAATGCAGCGAGCCGTCGACGAGGGCGTTCCGATCAGTGAGGATCTTGCTCCAGTCGCCGAGGAACTGCGGATAGTCGTGCTGGCCGGCGCCGTGCGTCTTCAGGCCGGTGCGCAAATAAATGTGCGGTCCGGTCGGCGGGGGCGGCCCGGGCGGTACGCCCGGCAGCGCAGTCTGCGGCGCCTGCTGCTGCGCTCCCACTGTCGCGCACAACAGCGCGACGCCAACTGACAGAAACAGTCCACGCTTCATACCGAGCCCTCCCAATTCAGAACTTCCAAGCCCCACCTCCCAACGCCCAACTCAAAAGCTGGGTATGGGAAGTCGGGAGTTATTTCGCGCGCGGATGCGCACCGTACGTCTTGCTGAAATTGTTGCGGCTGTTCGACACGGTGAACGAGCCGTCCTGCTGGGCGACGACCTTGATCCAGTAGGCCGGCGTGTGCGCCTGCGCTCCGCCGCCGCCTCGACCCGCACCACCAGGTCCACCCGGACCGCCCTGTCCGCCGGGCGCGCCAGCCGGCGGTCCGACCGCGAGCTGACCCTGAGGCGCGCCAGCGCCAGGCGGAAGGATGGGCATCGTCGATGGCGGCGATACGATAGTCGGCGGCGCTCCGGCCGCACCCGGCGCGCCCGCGGGAGCGCCACCGCCGCCAGGCGCCCCGCCGCCCGGCGCCCCGGCGCCCGGACCACGGCCACCGCCCGGCCCACCGCCGCGCGGCGGCGCCGTCAGCACGTTGGCAATCGTCTGGTTGTCGTCGACGTTGGCGATGAAGACGCCGGCGCTGTTCTGCTCGATGCCTGCGCCGTAGCCCCAGTGCAGCTGCCAGATGTCTTCGAGTCCCGGCGACGTGCGCAGCGTCGGCATCGTCTGGGTACCGGCGCCCTTGCGGGTGCCGTTCTGCATCACCGCGACGCGCGGCGCCAGCGCATGAATGAGCTGCGGCGAGTTCGACGGATCGGTCCCGTGGTGCGAGACCATCAGGAGATCGATGGTGCCGATGGGATTATTCGGGCACATCAGATCGTGTTCCTTGTTCCACAGCAGATCGGCGAGATCGATCGAGCGGAACTGGCCGAAGGTGACGAGGCTGCCGACCGACTGCGCGTTCTCGGGATCGGTGGTGATGTCCTTGGGCTGGAACGACGCGCACTCGGGATTCGGCTTGCCGGCGCCCGGCAGCGGCTTCTTCAGCACCTCGCCGGCGGCGGTGACAATCAGCCAGTCGATGCCGGTCAACGGCAGCTTGTCGCCAGGTTTCACGACCATGTGCTTGGCCTTGTCGTACAGCTCCTTGTAGCTCGCCTGGAAGTTCGCCACCTGTTCGCGCTCTTCGACGGTCGCGCCGTGATCGACGAACGTTCCGATCGGGATCCGTTTGGCCAGCTCCTGCATCCCGCCGACGTGATCGACGTGGTAGTGGGTGGTGACCAGGTAGTCGATCTTCGTGACGCCGGCATCCTTGATCGCTTCCATCAAGCGGTCGGTGTCGCGCCCCCCGGGGTTGCCGCTGTCGATGAGCACCGTCTGCCCCGACGGCGTGATCCAGAGCGCCGACTTGCCGCCCTCCGTGTCGATGACGTAGACCTGCAGCCCCTTCGACGAGGGGGTCTGTGCGAACGGCACCGCCGCGAGCGCACTCGTCAACGCCGCGATGGCGAATGTCAGTTTCACCGTCTCCTCCGTTTGCCAGTCAGCTAATCGTTCAGTGTCCGCCGCCGCGGCCGCCGCGGCCGGCGGCCTGCAGTTCTTCGTTCGTCCATGGTTTAGCACGCCCTTTCGAGAGGCCGCGCACTTCCATGACGTTGAGCGGATCCACCGGCGACGCGGTGTGTCCCCACGAGCGGCGGATGTAGGTGAGCGCCGAGGCGATCTGCTCGTCGGTCAGGGCCGGACCGAGCGGCGGCATCAGCCCGATCTGTCCTTCCTTGCCACCAAGCAGGATGCGAATCGTCGCATCAGCGTTGGGCGCGTTGACGAACTGGGAGTCGATGAGATTGCCGCCGACCTTCTCCTTGCCCCGGCCATCTTCCTGATGGCAGCCCAGGCAGATGTTCTTGTAGATTTCGGCGCCCGCGTCGTAGCGCTTCTGCTGCTCCGCCGTCATTGGCGCGGCGGTCGCCACCGGCGGCGCCGGGCGGCCGGGCCAATCCAGTTTCGCCGACACATTCTTCGCGAGGCCCGCGATCGCGCCAGTACCGCCCGCAAGCGCCGACAGTGCGGCGGGTTCGGACGGCAGCGAGACGCCGCGGCCGGGCGTCACGACAACACGGCCGCCAGGCGCGCTCAATCCGGGCAGCCCGCCACCTCCGCCGCCGCGATTGCCGCGTCCGGTGGCGCCGCGCGCCGGCAGGCCGGCGTCGAGACCGCGCAGGATCGCCGTGCGCTCCCACTCGGGCCGCGACGCGTCCACCGCGACGTCGAGGACGTGCTGCACCGCCGCGACGTCGCCGCTCTTCGCGACCGCGCCGGCCAGCATCGTGACGGCTTCATTGGGCGGCGCCGCCGCGGCCGCCGGCTTGGCCTGCATCACTCTTGCGAGCACCTCCGCTTCCACGCCGCTCAGGCTGCTGACCGCCGCGTCGACGATGATCGGATCGGCGCCATCGCGCGTCAGGAGCGTCACCGCCGGATCCACGCGATCGGCCGACGGCATCGCGCCGAGCGAGGCCGCCACCTGGCGGCGAACGTTCCAGTTCCGGTCGGCGACGAGACCGATCACGGCCGTTCGCAGCTCCGCGTCCTTGTCGAGCCATCGCTCCGACAACCGCACGGCGGACGCACGGACGTCGGCATTCGTGTCGGTCAGCGCCTTGCGTACCGACGCCACGTCGATCGCGTCGAGGCCGTCGAGCGTCCAGAGCGCGTGCAGCTTCGTCCGCCAGTCGGGCGCGCTGGCAGCCAGCGTGGTCAGCGCCGGCGCCACACTCGCGTCGCCACGCTCCACGAGGATCCGCTGCGCGGTGTCGCGCCACCAGCCCTTCGGATTGGCGAGCGTCTGGGTCAGCTCAGCCGAGGTCGCTTTCGCGAGTGCCGGCGCCGAGGGACGTCGGGCCGGCCGGTTCCCGTAGACGATCCGCCAGATCCGTCCCTTGCCGACCGGCATCTGCAGGTCGTGCGTCTTGATGTAGTCGGTGAGGTATTCGCTCCACAGGCCGCCGGCCTGCACGACCCCGCGATACATGTCGACGACGTAGAGACTGCCGTCGGGACCGTCGTAGACGCTCGCCGGGCGGAAGCGCTCGTCGGACGAAGCGAGGAACTCGCCGCGGGCGTAGCCGTTGGTCGCCTTCAGCCGCCCCGACCCGTCGTTGGCCACCACCATCCGGTGCACGAGATTGGTCGGCGAATCGGGAATGAAGGCGTTGCCCTGCAGGTCCTTCGGATAGGTGTCGCCGCGATAGATCGCCGGGCCGCCGGCGCCCTGAATGACGGTCGACGAGCCGTCGGCACGGAAGAACGGATCGCGATAGCCGCGGTTGACGCCGCGGTTGCTGCGCACCGGATACACGGTTGCGTCCGCCTGTTCGATCAGCAGCTCGTAGAGGCCGCGGGTGCGGACGCCGTTGGGGTTGCGGAGGAAATAGCGCGACGGCGTGTAATCGACGAACAGCGGCGAATCGTTGACGTTGCGGTAGATGCGGCCGGCATCGTCCTGCGACACGGTCCACTGGCCGCGGCTGAGCGATGGCAGCGGCTCCAGTTTTCCGTCGTGCCATTTCAGATCGAAGACGTGTTCGGACGAGTACATCACGTTGTCCATCGCCCAGAACAGACCGTTCGCGTTGTGTTCAATCCCTCCGTTCGGGTTCCCGAACGTATTGACGACCAGCTCCTTGGTGTCGGCCTTGAGGTCGCCGTCGGTGTCTTTCATCAGCCACAGATTCGGCGGATCTCCGACGAGCACGCCGTGCTCGAGGACCTTCAGGGCCCGCGGCCCCGAGAGCTTGTCGGCGAACACGGTCTTCTTGTCCATCACGCCGTCGCCGTCCGTGTCTTCCAGCACGCTGACGCGGTCGAGCGGCTCCTTCGAGTCGCGTCCGGACATGTCGGGCAGGAAGGTCGGCATCTCGACGACCCATAAGCGGCCGTCGGCGTCGAAGTCCATCAGGATCGGCGAGTCGATGAGCGGCTCCGACGCGACGAGCTCGACGTGAAAGCCCGGCGGCAGCGAGAAGGTCTTCATCTCGTCCTGCGGAGACAGCGCGCTCGACGTCGGCAT
>DASXLB010000034.1 GCA_036496585.1 Vicinamibacterales bacterium | reverse complement strand
CGATCGCGTCACCGGCCTGAAATGGGAAGACTGGGCAGTATCCCTGCGTTCGAAGTAGGGTTTGCGATGCTCGACCCGCCTCAGGAACGCGAGATCCTCGTCGTGCCGCGCGCCGAGTCTGCGCCATCATGCATGACAATCATGACGACCCCGAGCGCGCATCCGGCGAGCGCAGATGCGAGGAACATCCACCACGCGGTCGGTCGGACGAAACTCAGGAGGCCGGCGAAGATCGCAAGGCCGAGGCCGCCCACGCCAGCGCTCGGGCTTGTGCTGAGATTGACGGTAGGGAAGCGCAGGCCGAAGCGACGGGTACGTTCGACCGCGTCGGCAGGCTGAAGATCGACGAGGCGCAGCGGCCGGATTTCACCGGTCCCCGAACTCGAAGCGGCGGCAATCGCGGCGAACACCTGCACCCAAAACCACAGCGTGGAGGGGCGCTCCCCAAACTGCTCGACGAGGTCCCCGGCCAGTGGCTCGCTGTCGGGTGCGAAACGCTCGAGCAGCGCCAGCGCCAGTCGCGGTGGAGTGCGGGATTTCATGGGAGTGTCTCCTTCAATTGGGGCAAGCCGCGCCAGAGCGCCACAAGCGCCTGCTGCGTGGCCTTGACGGCTTGCACGCCGCGCCCGGTCACCCGGAAGTAGCGCTTCGCGCGTCCGCCGCGCGCCGGCGTGGAGGCACCGATCGCCGACGTGACGAGCCCCGTCCGCTCGAGACGGTCGAGGGCGGCGTAGACGGCGCCCAGCAGAACACGGCGGCCGGCGGTTACCTCGATTTCCTTCGCGATCTGCACGCCGTAGGCTTCCTCGCCGCCGCGGAGCATGGCCAGCAGAATCATCAATTCGAAATCGGTGAGCAGTTGCCGCGACATATCTTCACATATTATGAACTTTAAGGACCGGCGCGTCAAGCCATTGCACGCCTTTTGTCGGTAGAATTCGCAGCGAGGTGTCTCTCCGATGACCACATGCGCAACTGTCGGCGTCGTCGGGCTCGGGTTGGTGGTAGCGCTGAGCGGCCCGGCCCTCCAGGCCCGTCCAGCGTCACCCGCCATCGTGGAGCCCGCCGCGGCCTGTCCGCTTTTGACCTCCGCCCAACTGACCGCCGCAACCGGGGCGACGTTTGGCGCCGGCACGCCCATCTCGGCGCCGACATCCTGTCAGTGGTTCGGCCAGGGCAAAATAGTCACCCTCGTGATCCGGCGACCACTGGCCGGCAAGAGCCCCGTCGATCAGTTCAACACCGGGAAGGCGTCGACACTCCCGGGCATCACGGTCGAGCCTGTCGCCGGCGTCGGCGACGACGCGTATTACGTGTTCTTCGCCGGCTCGAATCGCGCTGGCTGCGGCCTGGTCGTCAAGAAGGGCGCATCGGCCTTTGAAATTCGCGTCTACGGGTTCGATCTCGCGCAGGCCAAGACAGTGGCGAAGGCGCTGTCCCAGAACGTCGCCAGCACGTTCTGAACCGACAAATGATCACGCCGCGTCGCGGTCGCCCGCGATGAAGAACGGCACCATTTCTTTGTACTCGAGAATCTTCACTGCCGGAGTCGTGGGGCCGGTGCTGCGCGCGAGCGCGGAGAATGCCTGCTCGGATTGCGCGACCATGGCGCGCGCCAGATCGTTCTTGTGAATCGAGTGGTAGCGCGACGGCATCGCCCAGTGGATCAGGGGCATGACCACACCGAGTGACGCCGGCGTGTTGGAGTTGCCGAGGATCACAGCCGGGCGGTAGAGCCCGAGGAAGTCGAACTCGAGCGCCTCCGACTGCTTCTCCTTGTCACCGATGTTGCGGACGTACTTGACTGGCGATCGCGAGTCGGCACCGGCTGCGGTCATCATCGCCAGAACGCGAGCGCCGCCCGCCTTGGCCGCAGAGGCAAAGGCAGTGGGATAGGCAATCTCGATCCTCCGCACCTCCTCGTCCGTCATCTTCGCGCTGCCCTTGCCAACGCCGAAGGCCGCGAACGCGATGTCCACGCCCCTGGCGTGCGGCGCGAGCTCGTCGGCCAGCGTGTCCATGTTGACAACCACCTGCTGCACTTTGGGGCTCTCGAGAGCCGCGACGTGGCGGCGCGTCACGACCGCCACCTTTCTGCACAGCGGGCTCTGTACGAGCAAGCGCAGGATCTGCCCGCCTACGTTACCGGTGGCGCCCAGCAACATCGCCGTGTAGTCGACGCCGGCCGCCATCGACGCGTCTTTGTCAATCGACCGTGCCATGTCTCAGGACCCTACGCCCATATCAATCCTCCGCGTGTCCGAGGAGTATTTCACAGACGGTCACGCTCGCCGGCGACACGACGACAGTCACGGTAGACTGCTGCGACCATGAACGGGCTCCTGCTCGATCTGCGGCACGCCTGGCGGCAGATCTGCCGCACACCACGCTCGTCGGCGCTCATCGTGATCATGCTGGCGCTCGGCGCGGCGGTGCAGACGACCTCGCTGGCGATCGTGGACCGTGTCGACGCGCGATATCTTCCGTCAGCGCCGCTCCGCCACGTGTTCGCGCTCGGTTTCCTGAACGGCGGCACGGCGCCGATCCCGGCGATCCGCATGACTACGCTGCGTCGCCTCGAAGCGGTCCCACCGCCCGCCATGGCGGCCGCCGCAGGTGTCGGCTTCCATGAACCGGCCATTCTCATCGCCGCCGGTCGCGCGACGACGGTGCTCGCCGAGCCGGTCACCGGAGGATTCGCCAGGACTTTCGACCTTCATGCCCAGGCGGGCCGATGGCTGGCTGCTGACGATGACCGTCCCACAGCACCGCCGGCCGTTGTCATCAGCGATCGCCTGTGGCGGGAGTGGTTTCATGCCGAGGCGAACCTCGCTGGGACCACCATCGTTCGCGTATGGGGACAGCCTTCGTTGATCGTCGGCGTCGCCGAACCCGGATTCCGCGGCGTGCACGCGGGCTTCGAGACCGCCGACCTCTGGATCGCCGACTCGGTCTGGTCGACGCCCGCCTTCCACCCGATCTGGCCAGCCGCAATCCGCGACGACCACGCGCTGACGCCCTTCGTGCGGCTGCGCAGCGATCACGCGGCTGCGGAACTCGCGGTGCAGCTCGACGCCTCGGTCGCAGTCTCAACGACTCGAGTCGCGGGTCGTTCGGCCGGAGCGGTCCTGACGTCGGCCAGCACGGCGCTTTCGGCGCCCTTCCAGTGGTTCCGCACGATCGTCTACGCACTCGGCGGCCTCGTCTTTCTCGCCGTCTGCGCGAATCTCACGAATCTCTTCTACGCCCGGAGCGCCGCCCGGACGGCGGAATTCGGTGTGCGCGTCTCGCTCGGCGCGGGCACCGGCCGCCTCGTCCGGCTGATCGCGGTGGAGACGACGATGATCGGCATCATGGCCGGTTGTGGAGCGACGGCGATCACGGCCGCCGTGATCGGCGCCGTCAGTCACGCGTTCCCAGTGATCGATCTCGATCACAATCGCGTCACAGGACTGACGCTGACACACGATCCGTGGCAACCGCTGTTTGCCGTGGTGGCTGCGGGAGGCGCTGCGCTCGCCATCGGCGCGCTGGTATCCGTGCGGGCAGCTCGTCGATCGCCGCAGCTTTGGTCGATGGCCCTGCCGAGCGGCGGTGCCGCACCGCACGACAGTCTGCGCACGGGGCTCGTCGCGCTCCAGGTGACGGCGGCGCTGGTGCTGGTCATGGGCGCGGGCCTGTTCCTGGAGAACCCGCCCGCCGACCTCGACCTGGATCGCCGCGTCCGGTTCGACACCTCGCGGCTCACGGCCGCTGGCCTCGATCTGTCGATGCACGGCTTCCAGGAAGGGGAGGGCCGGTCGTTCTTCCGGCGGCTCCTGGTCGAAGTGCAGGGTATCCCTCACGTTGAAGCGGCGGCGCTGGCCACCGGCATTCCGGGCGGCGGCGCCCAGGCGAGACCGTCAGAGACACCGCTCATCGCCGAGGACTCGCCGACGCACCCGACGGGGAACCCGCGGCGCATCCGCGCGTCGATCGCGGCGGTGTCCCCCGGCTTTCTTTCGGCACTCGGGCTCGCCGTCAGGGCAGGCCGTGACTTTCGATCCTGGGACGACCTCTCGGGTCAGCCAGTCGCGATCGTCAGTGACAGCACGGCCGTCGCGCTCTATCCTCACGGCGGCGCGCTAGGGCGGACCGTTCAACTCGGCTTCGGCGGCCGATGGGCCGCGATCGTCGGCGTCTTTCCCGACCCCGTGGAAGGGGCGTCCGACGCAGGCGTATTCGCGCGCCCGTCCAACGTCATCCTGGTGCCGCTCGAGCAGCGCTATTCGCCAAAGCTGTACGTCCTGGCGCGAACGGACGTCAAGAGGGACATCTCCATAGTCCTGCTGGCAGCCGTCGCGCAGAGCGACAGTCGCGTGGCACTCTTTCAGCCCGAAACGGTGGAAGACGGGTTCATGGCCTGGATAGCGCCGGTGCGGGCGGCGAACCGCCTCCTGATGACACTCGGCGGACTCGCCCTGCTGATCGCGCTCGTCGGAATTTACAGCCTTCTCGACCTCGTCGTATCCCATCGAACCAGGGAGTTCGGCATCCGGATGGCCCTGGGGTCCACACCGAATGCACTCGTGCGGCTGGTGCTGCAGCAGGCCACACGCACCGTCCTGATCGGGCTGCTGGCCGGAGTCTTCGTGGCGACGGTGGCGTCCCGCCTGATCGAGAGCGCCGTGGTACGGGTGATGCCGAACCAGATCGCCACTTGGGCGATCGTGCCGATCCTGGTGCTCCTGACCGGCGTGGCGGCTGCCTACGTGCCGGCGCGCCGCGCCGCTGCGGTCGATCCCAACGTCGCGCTGAGGCACGACTAGGCCACACGCAGCGGGCGCGGAGACAGGCGTTGCGGAGCCTGAGGCGCGCCCGACAGCTACGGGCGATCGACGACGCGTGGGTCGTGGTAGCGGGCGGGCTGGCAGCCTACTCCATCTGCCACGCGCGCAGAATCGCCGTTTCCTCGGCGGCGCTCATCGCCTTCTTGAAGCGCGCGCCGGCGCGCCCCTTCACGCGGCGCTCGCAGTCGGCCCACGTGGCGTGGCGCGCGAGCTGGCCGTCGACGACGCTGAGATACGAGAAGGGCGCGCCCTTCGCCCGCGGGCCGCCGCCTGAGGACGAGCGCGCGGGCACGTCGGTCTCGGACGGTAGATCCAGGATCGCGTACGGGTAGCCGAGCAGCGGTCCGCGGTACAGCGTGATGGGCAGGCCCTGGGCAAGACCGTCGGCGATCGCATCCACACGCTCGTTACCCGGAATGCCCGCGTGCCCACGCACGTAGTGCCAGGCCACGCCGCCCTTGCCGCGCGCCGAGACGAGCGCGTCGAGCCGCTCCCACAAATCGCGATTGAGGACATCCGCGCCCGCCGCGGTTTTCCAGCCTCGCTTGCGCCAGCCGAAGATCCACCCGCGGATGCCTTGAATCACGTAGGTCGAATCGGTGTAGATCGCCAGCGCGCCTGGCAGGCCGCGCAGCGCCGACAGCGCTTCGATCGCCCCCGTCAGTTCCATCCTGTTGTTGGTCGTGGTCTGCGCCGCGCGCGCCCCATGCTCCGTCACCTCGCCAGCTGGCGTGACGATGATCACGCCCCAGGCGCCGGGACCCGGATTGCCTTTCGCCGCTCCGTCGGTAAAGACCACGATTGCTTGAAGGTCGCTCATCAGATCACGTCGAAGGCCAATGGTACCGCGCCCGCGCTCCATGCCCGCGATCATACGTTGGTCGGTTGGCCGGCACTCCTGAGGGACGGCGATCGTGCCGGGCCTCACCCTTGTAGTGCCGACCCCAGCGTCGCGACCCAGGCGCGCGCGACGGCAATGTCGGCGTTGCGCGTCACGAACGAGACGGCCGCGGGATCGACCCTCAGCAGCCGCTGCGAGGTCAGCGCGGCGTGCAGCGTCGGACACTCGTCGACGAGCGCGAGCAGCGCCGCCCACGCGCAGGCGTCGAGCGAGAGGATCGCGTCGAGCGATTCGCGAACGTGCCACGGCGTGCCGCGTTGCAGCTCGCGACCGAGGGCGTGACGAAGCGTCTGCAGCGACCACTGCAGGTCGCGGTCCGGCGAGTCGAGATCGCGCAGCACGTCGTGCAGCGTCCTTGCCGTGTGCAGGCAGACGTCGCGGAAGAGGAGCGTCCAGCCGATCCGAAACGCCACGACGAGGTCGCGTGCGCCCCAGGCGTCGGGCCAGTTCTCGAGTCCGAGATTGCACGTCGCCGCCGCGGCGTCGGCCGCCTCGCGTGGCGTAAATGGGCGGCCATTGAATGCGCACCCGGACAGCAGGACGTTGACGAGGAACGCGAGCACGGCCTCGGCGCCAGGGTCGGACGCAGCGAACGCGCGGAGATGCTCGAGCGGCACGCTCTCCGGTGCGCCGGCCGTCAGCAACGCGCGCGGGGGAGTGACGAGGCCTTCGTCGACAAGAATCTCCATGACGGCCGTCACTCGCGCGACCTCTTCGGATGACCCGGCGGCGTCATCCGGCGACGAGCCGGGGTCCACGGTCTCCCGATCGGCGGACGCCTGTGCCAGGTCGCGGAGGCAGGCGAGCGCGACCATGTCGACAGCCGGCCGAGGCCCGTCGAGCCCGATGTCGCGGGCCGCCTCCAGGAACGCGCGCGCCGGCGCGGGCGCCACGTAACCCTCCCGATCGCGGCGCGTATCGCGACCGATCGCGAGGTCGCGCATCTGCTGCTCGCGATCATCCAGGATGACGTCGCAGCCATCGGACTCGCGCGCGTCGTCCGACAGGCCGATCACGGCGCGCAACAGCCGATGGAAGAGGATCGAGTCCGCCGCCTGCAACTGCGTCAGCAGTCCGACCACGGCGTCCCATGTCCGTGGCCGGCGCGAGACGAGCACGAGCCCGCCGAGCTCGCAGTGCGGGGCGTCGCCAAGCTGGCGCCCTTCGAGCCACTCGCCCTCAAGCGTCACGTAGCCCGACACCGAGGCCCCGTCGAACACGCGCAGCTGCTGCGCCAGGCCGCCGACGACCACCTCGGTATCCATTGCCGCAAGCCGGCCGGCGGCGACGTGCGGGTCCATCTCTGCCAGCATCTCCAGCCACTCGGCGAAACGGTCGGCGTCCAGCACGTCGTCGCCGCCAGACGCCGGCGGGTGCCACAGGTCGATGTCGAGCAGGCGCTGGAGCTGCGCGGGCGTCGCCAGCGCGACGATGTCGCCGCAGGCGTCGAGTCCGCAGTGTTCGATGACCCGGTGGAGAACCTCCGGCGCCAGGCGGGGAACGACCTGCTCGATGCCGGTGGTCCCGAGCAGGCGAACGACGAGCGGCTGCGATTCCGACATGGACCCGCTGATGATAGCGGCGGCCGGTCCCAAGAAACAGTCTTGAAGACCGGCAGCGTGTGCGAGAGAATATAGATGGCCGCTGTTGTTCGTCCGCCCAGCGGCTCGCGGCGGCGGCGATCGGTGTTACGCGCGGGCCGTCGCGAGGCTCTTGAAGAATGCGTCCTGCCGCTGCTGCATCTCCCCTGGCGTCAGGTCTTCCTTGCGCGTCGCGATCACCCACTGGAACCCGAACGGATCGAAGACCATCCCCAGGCGATCGCCCCAGAACTGATCCATCAACTGTCCCATCGGTCCTGGTGCGATCGTCGCGCCGGCGGCGACGGCGCGATTGAACACCGCGTCCACGTCAGGCGTGTAGATCCAGAGCGTGATCGGCGAGCCGCCCAGGCTCTGCGGCGTCTTGCCGCCGCCCATCTGATCGTTCAGATAGAGGACAGAATCGCCGACCCGGATTTCGGCGTGCATCACCTTGCCATCGGGCCCCACCGCCCGCCCGGACGCTTCTTCGGCGCCGAACACCTTTCTGTACCACTCGATCGCCTTGGCGCTGTCTTCGAACACCAGGTGCGGCGTCACGGAGTGAAGCCCCTGCGGAATGTAGCTCTTTGCTTTCGCCATCTGACCTCCTGTATGACAGCTAGTCGAACGGACGTGCCGGAGATCGACAGCGGCTCCGGGCCAGATCGCCTCGAGTTGCCGACCTGAGGTATAAACGACCCGATTGCGATCCCGCCGCCAGTCGATTCTGACCGCCGCAGCCGTCGTGGCGATCATGGCCGCGGCGGCGGCGACTGAATACGCGATGGGCCGCTCGCCGATCTGCCGCTGCGGCTACGTCGAGCTCTGGCACGGCGTCGTCAAGAGCTCCGGCAACTCACAGCATCTCACCGACTGGTACACCTTTACCCACATCATCCACGGGGCAGGATTCTATGCGCTGCTGTGGCTGCTGGCGCCGCGCCAGCGGGTCGAGTGGCGGCTGCTGGCCGCGGTGTTCGGCGAAGCCGCGTGGGAGGTGTTCGAGAACACGCCGTTCGTGATCGAACGGTACCGGGCCGCCACCATCTCGCTCGACTACTACGGCGACAGCATCATCAACTCGATGTCGGACATCACGGCGATGCTGCTGGGATTCTGGCTGGCGCGGCGGCTGCCGGTGTGGACGACCGTGCTGCTGGTGCTGAGCATCGAGGTCGGCGTGGGCCTGGCGATCCGCGACAATCTGACGCTGAACGTGCTCATGCTCATCCACCCCGTCGAATTCATTCGCCGCTGGCAGATGGGCGCGTGATCGGCGGGTTCGACGGGCGCCGCCATCGCGCGGCGCGCCTGCGGTAGACTTTCGACAGGATCCTCTATGGGGCCATCGCTGCGGTCGGGTGGAGTGATGTTGGGTTGCGTCGCGCTGGCGGCGGCGCTGGCGCGGGGATCCGAGCCGCCAGCCGTCCAGCGACCGGCCAGCGCCGCCTTCGCACCGCTTCCGGCGACGGTGCCGTCTCCCGCCGACAACCCCTCGACGCCGGAGAAGGTCACGCTCGGACGGCTGCTGTTCTGGGACCCGATCCTCTCGGGTTCACGCGACATCGCGTGCGCCACCTGCCATCATCCGAGCTTCGGCTACACGGACGGGCGGGATCTACCGATCGGCACCGGCGGCACGGGGGTCGGACCGGCGCGCGCATTCCGCAGCGGCACGACGCCGCTCGTCAAGCGCAACAGCCAGACGATTCTCAATGTCGCGTTCAACGGGATCGACGCGTCGGGACACGTCGACCCGGCGCAAGCGCCGATGTTCTGGGACGTGCGCAGCCGCGGCCTCGAGGCCCAGGCGCTGGTGCCGATCGAATCGCTCGAGGAGATGCGCGGCGGCGGCAGCGTCGAAGGGCATGGCGTCGCAGGCGCGGTTGCGCGGGTCGCCGCCATCGCTCAATACCGCACGCTCTTCGCGAGCGCCTTCGGCGGACGTGACGCGGTGAGCGCGCTGAACCTGTCGCGCGCGATCGCCGCCTACGAACGATCGCTCGTCACGCTCGACACGCCCTTCGATCGGTTCATGCGCGGCGATCGCCAGGCGATCACCGAGGTCGAACTGCGCGGAATGGACGCGTTCGAGAACCACGGCTGCACGTTGTGCCACAACGGGCCGATGTTCTCGGACTACAAGCTGCACGTGCTCGGCGTGCCCGACAACTCGAAGCTCGGCGACTACGACCCTGGCGCCGAGCACCGCTACGCCTTCCGCACGCCGACGCTGCGCAACCTCGCCTTTACCGCTCCCTACATGCACAGCGGCCTCATCACCAGCCTGGGCGCGGCGGTCGGCTTCTACAAGACCGTCGGTGGCGGCGCGCCGCTGTTGATGCACTTCGACACGCCGGTCACGATCGACGGCCGCCGGGTGCTCGGTTCGCCGGTCGGGCGCGATCAGCTCGATCCGCTGCTGCGCGGCGTCACCGTCAACAGCGAACTCGACGACATCGTCGCGTTCCTTGGAACGCTCAACGGCACTTTCGATCGCACCACGCCCTCACGCGTGCCCAGCGGATTACGCCCCGGGGGCCGCTGAGCGGCGGCGCCGTTCGGGATGAGACTACTCGCGGCCGTGCGGACCCCACCAGCCCTGCGCGTTGAATTCCTCCTGGAGGCGCAGCCAGTGCTGGTGAGCCTGATCCGATGAAGCGAATGAGCTGACGCGCTCGGCGGTGCCTGGCTCGGCGACGACGATTTCGTAGCCGCGATCGCCCTCGGGCGGACGGATTTCGCACCGGACGAACGACGAGCCGCGACTGAAGAAGTAGAACATCGATGTACGACCTCGCGAAGACGGCCGGCGAGGTGGACGCTGTCGAAAATCGGCACATGAGGTGCAGATTTGTAACGTCCGCGCCGCAAGACCGCGCGTGCGTTCGCCGGTGACGGGTTTCGGATCCCGACCTCAGCAAAACGCCTGCCGCGATCAGAGTCCGAACGCGACGAACGGCAGGTAGTCTGCGAGCTGCTTGCGATGCGGCTCGAGGAGCGTCTTGTTGCGCGGGGGAACGGCACCGCCCGGCACGGCGTCGAGCGGCACGCCGCCCGGCAGTGAGCCGCTCTTGACTTGTTCGACGAGCCGGGTGTAGTCAACGGCGAAGAATGGGATGTCGAGCGCGCGATACGCCTCGGCCCGGATCCAGCGGTACTCCGACAGCGAGAGCCCGGCGGCGTTGAGCGCGTCGACCTGTGCCTTCTTCGCGTCGACCCAGCCGCTCGCCAGGTCGCGATAGGCCGAGACGAGGGCCGGCATGTCGACGACGGTCGCGTCCTTCTTCTCCGCGAGGGCCTGATAGTTGCGCTGGAACGCCGCCGCGTTCTGGCCGGCGCTTTCGCGCACCAGCGTCAACACTTTCATCAGCTGCTCGACCTGCCTGGCGGTCAGCTCGCCGGTCGCGGGCGCGACGTACGTCTGCTGAGCGCGGATGCCGCGCTCGATCTGGCTGGCCTGGCCGAGCTGGGCGAACTGCTGGACGGTCGACTTCACCTTCATGTAGGCGTAGTAGCTGCCGCCGGCGATGGCGATGCCGGCCACGACCAACACGGCGAAGCACCCGATTGCGAGCTTCTTCATCGAGAATCCTTTCGCGGAGGGCCTCTCTTATACCGCACTTGGGACGGCAGAGGTAGACGATTTCGCCGGACCCTCTCCCGGCGGCGCCTCAGCCGGGTCGCGCTGACGATTCCGTTACAATAGGCCGAATGCTGAGGGCCGCGGTCCGCGTGCTGATCGGGGTCGCCGTCTGTGCGGCGTTCTTCCCCGGTGTCGCAATGGCCGAGCGCGTCAAGGGACGGGTCTATGACGTCGACGAGCGCCACAGCGAGGTCAGCCTGGACGTGGCCGGCCGTCACCACACCTACCACATCGAGGATCGGACCCTCTATCGCGTGCTGCGACGCGATCACGTCGTCCTCGTGCGCGCCGAAGTGCTGCGCGGACGTCACACCATCGTCGACGCCGAGCCCGCCGTTCTCGAAGGGCGGGTCGAGAAGGTCGACCTCAAGCACAACAAGATCGTCATCCGCGACGCGCAGACGAAAACGCGGCGCACGTATCTGCTCGATCCGGGAGCCGCGCGCGATCTCAAGACCGGTCAAAACATCACGTACGATTTCGAGGAGCGCGGGTCGCACGACGTGATCACCCGCTGGCACCGCCCATAGCCGCGCCACCGCTCGCGAACCCGGCACGGCGCGCCGGGACTTTTCGCTGGGTCATCTGCGGACTGCTGTTCACGGCCGCGACGATCAACTACGTCGATCGCCAGGTGATCGGCCTGCTCAAGCCGACGCTGCAGCAGCAGTTCGGCTGGACCGAGATCGACTACGCCGACATCATCTTCGCGTTCCAGCTCGCCTACGCGATCGGCTACGTTTTCGCCGGCCGCGTCATCGACCGCATCGGGACCAGAGCGGGCTTTACGCTGTCGCTGCTGATCTGGAGCGCCGCCGCCATCGCGCACGCGTTCGCCACCAGCTTCGGGCCAGGCGTAGCGCGCCTGCTCGGCGCCTGCGGCCTCACCTATTCGGCCTCGGTGGCCGGCTTCATCGCCGCGCGGTTCGCGCTTGGACTCGGGGAGTCTGGCAACTTCCCGGCGGCGATCAAGACGGTCGCCGAATGGTTCCCCAAGCGCGAGCGCGCGCTCTCGACCGGCATCTTCAATTCGGGCACGAACATCGGCGCGCTGCTGACGCCGCTCATCGTACCGGTCATCACCGCCGCCTACGGCTGGCAGTGGGCCTTCGTCGCGACCGGCGCGCTCGGGCTGGCCTGGCTCGCGGCGTGGCTGCCCCTCTACGGTCCGCCCGCCGGCCATCCGCGCGTCGGCGCCGACGAGCTCGCACTCATTCAGAGCGATCCGCCGGACCCACCGGTGCACATCCCCTGGCTCGCGCTCATCCGATACCGCCAGACGTGGGCCATCGCGGCAGCGAAGTTCGGCACCGACCCCGTCTGGTGGCTGTATCTCTTCTGGATCCCCGATTTCCTGCATCGCCGCCACGGCATCGATCTGCAGTCGATGGCGATGCCGCTCGTCATCATCTACCTGATCGCCGACGCCGGCAGCATCGCGGGCGGCTGGCTTTCGTCGGCGCTCCTCGCGCGCGGGTGGACGGCCAACGCGGCGCGCAAGACCACGCTGCTCATCTGCGGTCTGTGCGCGCTGCCAATCGCGCTTGCACCGACCGTCCGCTCCGAAGCGCTCGCCGTCGCGGTCGTCGGCATCGCGACGGCCGCGCATCAAGGGTGGTCGTGCAACGTGTATACGCTCATCTCCGACATGTTCCCGCGCCGCGCGGTCGGATCGGTGATGGGATTCGCCGGCATGTGCGGCGCGGTGGCCGGCATGCTCATCGCCAAGATCACCGGCTACGTGCTCGAGACGACAGGCAGCTACGCGCTCATCTTCATGATGTCGGCCTCGGCGTATCTGGTGACGCTGCTCGTCGTCCACCTGCTGGTGCCGCGCCTCGAACCCGTCCGGCTTGATTCACCGACGCCATGACTCATCCACGCTCTTTCGCCGTGCCCTCGATCGTCGCCCTCGCCGTGGCCGCTGCCGCCGCACACCAGGCCGGCGGGCAGTGGCCACCGCCGCTGACTCCGCTCTCGACCAGCGCGCCGGTGCGATCGCCGGCCGACGAACTGAAGACGATCGTCATGCCGCCGGGCTATCACCTCGAGCTGGTCGCCAGCGAGCCGCTCGTACAGGACCCGGTCGCCATCGACTGGGACAGCGACGGACGGCTCTGGGTCGTCGAGATGGCCGGCTACATGAACGACATCCAGGCCGACCACGAGCACGACCCGGTCGGCCGCATCGTGGTGCTGGAGGATACCGACGGCGACGGACGCATGGACAAGCGGACGGTATTCGCCGACGGCCTGATCTCGCCGCGCGCGATCAAGGTCCTCGACGACGGCGTGCTGGTCGGCGAGCCGCCGCACCTATGGTTCCTGCGCGACGCGAACCACGATCTCAAGCCGGATGGGAAGACGCTCGTCACCGACGACTACGGCCGGCTCGACGCCAACGTCGAGCACAACGCCAACACGCTGCTCTGGGCGCTCGACAACTGGATCTACACGTCGGAGGTCGACACGTTCCTCCGTCGGAAGAACGGCGTCTTCGAGGTTCGCCATACCCTCTCCCGCGGCCAGTGGGGCGCCTCGCAGGACGACGCGGGGCGCGTGTTCCGGAACACGAACGAATCGGCGCTGCATGCGGACGTCGTTCCCACGTACTACTACGCCCGCAATCCGGCGCTGACGCGGACACGCGGCAGCGACGAGTTCCTTGGTCACGCGCCCGACGATCTCAACGAGGTGTGGCCGGCCCACCCGACACCCGGCGTCAACCGCGGCTACCAGGCCGGAATCCTGCGCGCCGACGGCACCCTGGCGCGCTTCACGTCGGTCTGCGCGCCGACGGTGTATCGCGGCGATCGGCTGCCGCAGGAGCTGTACGGCAACGTGTTCGTGGCGGAGCCCGCCGCCAATCTGGTCAGCCGGACGATCGTGACCGACGAGGGGACGACGCTCCGCGCCAGGAAGGCGTATCCGCAAGGGGAATTCATCGCCTCGACCGACGAGCGGTTCCGGCCGGTGTATCTCTCGTCGGCCCCCGACGGGACGATCTACGTCGTCGACATCTACCGCGGCATCATCCAGCATCGGGGGTTCATCACCGAGTACCTGCGCGACCAGATCCTCTCGCGCTCACTCGAACAAACGATCGCCCACGGCCGTATCTGGCGGGTCGTCCATGACTCGACGCGCCGCGGGCCGGTGCCGGCGCTGTCGCGGGCGAGCAGCACGGCGCTGATCGAAACGCTGTCGCACCCCAACGGCTGGTGGCGCGACACCGCGCAGCAACTGCTCGTGCAGCGCCGCGATCCGGCGGCAGTGGCGCCGTTGAAGGAGCTCGCGCGGACCGCGACCGTGCCGCACGTGAAGCTGCAGGCCCTCTGGACGCTCGACGGCATCGGCGCGCTCGAGTCAGGGCAGGTGGTCGCCGCGCTCGGCGATCCGTCGAGCGACGTCCGGCTCTCGGCGGTGCGCCTCGCGGAACGCTGGCTGGACAATGACGCCGCGGTGCGCACGGCGGTTCTCGCCCACGTCAACGACCCGTATTGGGAAGTGCGCGAGCAGGTCGCCGCCTCGCTCGGCGAGCTGGCCGCGCCGCTCAAGGCGGACGCGATCGCGTCCGTGCTGGCGGGCAACGGCAACGACCCCGTCGTGGTCGACGCGGCAATCAGCGGCGTCGCCGGCAGCGAAGGAGCGGTGATCGACGTTCTGGGGCGCGCCGCGGCCGACGAGGCCAACCGTCGCACCGCGGTCACGATGCTGGCCGCCACCATCGTCTCGCGCGGGAAGGACGCCGAGGTCCAGCAGATGTTCGACGAGGCTGCCGACGCGTCGCGCCCGCCATGGCTGCGCTCGTCGCTGCTTCGGGGAGCCGAGGTCCAGCTCCTCGGCGTCGATGCGCAGACAGGTCGCGGGCGCGCGACACTGACGTCGCCGGCGGATGCGCCCTGTCCGACGTGTCCGGGCGGACGAGCGGGCCCTGGCGGCGCGTCGGCATTCCCGACCGGGACGACGGCCAATGCGGGGCGTGGTAACGGCGGACGCGGGCGCGGCGCGGCCCGGCCGCCGCTCAAGCTCGATCGCGAGCCGGCCCTGGCCGCGCTCGCCGCCCGCAACGACGAGCTGTCGACGCGGGCGCGCGACCTCCTCGCGCGGCTCGAATGGCCCGGCAAGCCAGGAGTGGCCGCCGTCACGCCGCTCACGGCTCCGGAGCAGGCGCGGTTCGATGCGGGCAAGGTCGTGTACGGAAATCTCTGCACCGCCTGCCACCAGCCGGATGGCCGCGGCCGCGACAAGCTGGGTGCGCCGCTGGTCGGCTCGGCGTTCGCGCTGGCCGCCGATCCCACGATCCCCGCGCGCATCGTCTTGAACGGCAAGGAAGGCCCGATCGCCCTGATGCCGCCGCTCGGCAACGTGCTCTCAGACGACCAGATTGCGGCGGTGCTCACCTACGTGCGGCGCGAATGGGGACACACCGCCTCGCCGGTGGATGCCGCGGTCGTCGCCGCGACGCGCAAGGCCACCGTCGATCGCGCGCGGCCCTGGACGAACGACGAGCTCACCAAGCTGCTCGGTGGCGGCTGATTCGGCGCCCGGCGCGAGTCAGTGGGTGCCGAGCACCGACAGGATGTTGGAGAAATCGTCGGTCCACAGCGGCGTCGAGGGCGACGGCGTGAGGGGCTGCCATCCGTGGTGCTCGATGAGCGGCGTGATGTCGGACCGGGTGCGCGACATCGCGATCCAGTCGGAGGCGTTTTTGCCTTCAGGCCAGCCGGCGCCGGTCAGCTCAACCCGGCGCGCCGCGAAGAGACCGCGATCGAGGGCCAGCCGGCCGATGATCGGCGCGAGCCGGAGATGGCGGTTGGACACGTGCATCACGAGCGAGCCGCCGGGCGTGAGCCGCGAGAGATACAGGTCCAACGCCTCGCGCGTCATCAGGTGCACCGGAATCGAATCGGAGCTGAAGGCGTCGAGCACAATCAGGTCGTAGCTCCGCTCGGGCACGTTCGAGAGCGACATCCGCGCGTCGCCGGCCACCACCGTGCAGCGGCTGCCACACGCCTGCAGGAACGTGAAGTACGGTGCGGTGCGCGCGATCGTCTCGATCGCCGGATCGATTTCGAAGAAGGTCCAGTGCTGGTCGGGCGTCGCATAGGTCGCGAGCGTCCCGATGCCGAGGCCGACGACCGCGATCTGTCGTCCACCCGACGCCGACGGGAGGACGCGCCAAGCGTCCCCGAAGGGACCCGTCGAGTGGAAGTAGGTCAGCGCCTCGCCGCGGCGGGCCGGATCGAGCGATTGCAGGCCGTGCAGGGTCGTGCCGTGGGCGAGCCCGTGGTAGCGATGAGCGGAGTCTTCGACGACGCGATAGACGCCGAAGAAGGTGCGCGTCGCGAAGAGCAGTCGCCCGTCGGGGTTGCCGAACGCGAGGCCGGCCGCGAGCATCGCCGCGACCGACCATCCGAAGCGCATCGCGTCGCGCCGCTGGGAGAACGCCAGGACTGCCGGAACCGCCAGCATCGCCAGCGTCATCGCGCGCGGCTGGGCGATCCCGCGGACGCCCAGTAGCGCGGCCGCGGTCGCGACGGCGACCACCGTGGGAACGAAAGCAGTCCGCCAGCGCGGAGCGTTGTGACCCGTACCCCAGCCCAGCAGAAGGCAGCCGGCGAGGAGTACGAGCGGGTATTCCGCCACGCTGTTGAACGCGTGCGGCGCCACCAGCGCGTTGAACAGGCCGCCCAGCATCCCGCCGAACGACAGCCAGAAATAGAACTCCGTGAGGCGCGAGGCGTCCGGACGGTCGGCGGCCAGCTCGCCGTGACAGGCGAGTGCGATGACCGCGAACCCGCCGAGATGGAGCAGCAGCATCGCCGTCAGCGGATCGTGAACGCCGGCCACCATGAAGAGGGCCAGCGGCACGACGACCAGCGGCAGCACGCGGCGCGTGATCGACGCGGCGGGCGCCATCCAGCGTCCGAACGCGATGGTGAACGTCAGCAGGTACAGGCTGAGCGGCACAATCCACAGCAGCGGTACCGCGGCCACATCGGTGGAGATGTAGCTGGTCACGGCGAGCATCAAGCTGGAGGGGATGAAGGCGAGCCCGACCCAGCGGAGCCGGCGGCCGAGCGTCAGTGGCACCGCCGGCGTGGCAGCGGTCGCCTCGACCCGATCGCCGGCGGGCCGCTCGCGGCGCACCGCATACAGTCCGCACGCGGCGGCGAGCACCGCGAACACGCCGTAACCGGCCGTCCACAGACCCGCCTGATTCCCTAACGTCAGATGCGGTTCCACCAGCGTCGGGTAGGCGGCCAGCGCCAGCAGACAGCCGGCATTGCTCGCGGCGTAGAGAAAGTAGGGATCGCGGCCCGACGGATGATCGGTTCGCGACAGCCAGTGCTGCAGGACAGACGCCGTCGTCGAGAGCACGAAGAAGGGCAGACCGATCGTGCGCGACAGCAGGACCAGCAGCCAGGCCAGCGGCTGCCCTGACGGCGGCGCGACCGCCCCGGCCCTGATGAGCACCGGCAGCACGAAAGCCGGCGTCGCCAGCAGCGCCGCGTGGATAGGGAGGTGCAGGCGCAGTGGGAGGCGGCGCGAGGCCGCGAACGCATAGCCATAGCCGGCCAGCATCGCGATCTGGAAGAACACCACACAGCCGTTCCACACCATCGGCACGCCGCCGAGGATCGGCAGGACCATGCGGGCGATCATCGGCTCGACGAGAAACAGCAGGAAGCCGCTCAGGAACATTGCCGACCCGAACAGCGGTACGCCGATGGCGTCGGCGGTATCGAGACGGGCGACGGAACGAGCGGGCGCGGCCGCCGGGCGGCCGGTGGCGACAAACTCCATCGGCGCGGCGCAGGTTGCAATTGGAATACCGCGCGCGGCGCGGCGCGGCCGGTGCCGCCTTGGCGGAATCCGATTACAAACACGCCAGGCCGATCACAAATTCGACACGGGGAGTAATGCTATCGTCGCAGGGGTGGCTGAGGGTACAGTCGACCGGCTCCGGCTGATTCTGGAGCACCTGCCGCATCCCACCTACGTGTGGCGGCGCCATCACGAGGATTTTCTGCTCGTCGAGTACAACCGGGCGGCCGACGCGCTGACCCGGGGGCGGATCAAGGAGTACATCGGCCGGCCGCTATCGGAGATCTTCGCGCCGCGCCCCGACGTCATCAACGATATCCACGAGTGCGCGCGGACCGGCGAGGTCATCCAGCGCGAGGACGCCTATTACCTTCGATCGATCGCCGAGTCGCGGCTGCTGGCCGTCACCTACGCCTTCGCGCCGCCCGACATGGTGATCGTCCACACCGACGATCTGACCGAGTTGCGGAGGCTCGAGCAGGCGCTGCGGCAGGCCCAGAAAATGGAAGCGGTGGGGCGGCTCGCCGGCGGGATCGCGCACGACTTCAACAACCTGCTGACCATCATCCTGGGCTACGCCGAACTGCTCCAGGTCCGCCAGGATGTACCCCAGCAGGTCCTCCTCGACGCCAACGAGATCGTGAAAGCCGCGGCCAGCGCCGCCACGTTGACCCGGCAGCTGCTCGCGTTCAGCCGCAAGTCGATGCTCGAACCGAAGATGATCGATCTCAACGAGGTGGTCGAGCACGTGCGGTCGCTCATCCAGCGGCTGGTCGGACCCGCCATCGAGGTCGAGGTGCGACTGGCGGCCGACGTGCGACGCGTCCGCGCCGATCCCGCGCATCTGCAGCAGGTGATCATGAACCTCGCCGCGAACGCCCGCGACGCCATGCCGGACGGCGGCCGCCTGACCATCGAGACCGGCAACGTGACACTCGACGAGCGCTACGTCGCCGAACACCCCGGGGCGGCGCTCGGCGACCAGGTGATGATCGCCATCGCCGACACCGGAATCGGGATGGACGACGAGGTGAAGCTGCGGCTCTTCGAGCCCTTCTTCACCACGAAAGAGCTCGGCAAGGGCACCGGGCTCGGACTGGCGAGTGTCTATGGCGCGGTCAAGCAGAGCGGCGGGTCGATCTGGGTGGTGAGCGAACCCGGGCGCGGCTCGACACTCACGATCTTCCTGCCGGTCATTTCCGAATAGCGATCGCCGGCTGGCCCGCCGCCGTACGGGCCGCATTCAGCGCCGCAAGATCGACGGTCGACGCGCGGGTCCATTTCGCCAGCACTGCCGTCGCCTGGCGCCGCGCGTCGGCGCACGCCGCCTGCTCGCGAGCGGTCGGCGTCGCCTCGGCCGCCTGCATCGCCATTGCGGCGGCCATCATGGCGGCACTGGCGCCATCCAGCGTCGGCGCCGCCGACGATCCCCCGCCGCGTCCGCCGCGTCCGCCACCGCCGGCACCCCCGCCGAATCCGCGACCGCCCGCGGGCGGCGGCGGCGCGATATCGATCAACGCCTTCCGGAGCGCATCTGCATCCGGCCCGGCCGGCTCGAGCTGGGCCGCGAGCGCCCGTGCATCCTCGGCCGCCTCGTGCAGCCGCCGCGCACCGGTGTACATCTCGCGCGTCAGTGTGTTGAGCGTGGTCAGGCCGATCGCGGGCGTCTTCACACGGGGATCGAGATGGAGCGTCAGCGGCTGAGTCGACGTTTTGCCGCCGGCGGTCAGCCGGACCGAATAGGTGCCCGGGGGCGCCCACGGCGCGCTGACTGCTGGATACGTCCGATGCGGCACCGCGGCGCTCCCGCCACCCCGGCCGCCGCCTTCGCCGAGCGGCTGGTACTTCAGGTCCCAGAAGACGCGATGCATGCCGCCCTGCGTCCCGACGATCATCGGCGGCGCCGGCCAGTAGAGTGGCAAGCCGCAGTCCGCGGCGTTGGGATTCTGCTGGCAGATCTTGTTGTACGCCTCGGGATCGCTCGCCGGATCGGGACCACGCGCCGGATCGCCGCTCGCGAGCGTCCGCACGACACCGCCGCTCGCATCGAGGATGTCCAGGGTGACGGGGCCGGACGCATCGGCCGCGAGAAAGTAATCGAGGATCGCGCCGGGCGGCGGATTCTCTCCGCCCGGCAGTTCCGGCGGCCACGGCGTCGGGTCGTTCATGCCGAAACGAACGCGCACGGCCGGCGCCGGCTTGACGAGATACGGCGCGCCGCTCGCGGCGGCCTCGCGGATTCTCGCCGCGTCGCGCAGAGGGGTGAGATCGTCAAGGATCCAGTAGCCGCGGCCGTGCGTGCCGGCAACGAGATCCGCGCAGAGGCAGCTCGCGTCGTCCTTCACCTCGAGATCGCGCACGGAGATCGCCGGCATATCGAGGCGCAGCGACTGCCAGTGGTCGCCGTCGTCGACCGACGCCCACACCTGCGTGTCGGTCGCGGCATAGAGCAGCCCCTTGACCTTCGGATCCTCGCGGATCGCGTTCGACACCCAGCCCGGGGCGATGCCGGTGTCGATCTCCGTCCACGTCTTGCCGCCGTCGTGCGTCCGCCAGAAGTGCGGATTCCAGTCGTCGATCCGCATCGTGTTGGCGGCGGCGTAGGCCGTGAGCGTATCGAAGTGCCCCGCTTCGATGTTGAAGATGCGGGTCCACGGCTTGATCTGCGGCGGTGTCACGTTCGTCCATTTCGCGCCGCCGGTCGTCGTCACCTGGATGTTGCCGTCGTCGGTGCCGGCCCACAACACGGCGAGGTTGCTGGGCGAAGGGGACAACGCGGTGATCGTACCGAGCGGAGCGGGCTTCACCGTGGCGGCGTACTTGCCGGCGTTGGCCGGCACGTCCCACGTCTGGCGGGTGAGATCTCCGCTGATGCGGGTCCAGCTGTTGCCGCCGTCGAGCGTCTTGAAGACGACGTTCTGCGCGTAGAAGAGGACATGAGAATCGACCGGCGACCATTCGAGCGGCATCGTCCGTACGTTGCGGCGGGGGCCCTCGGGCGGCACGACCGTCCGTGTGCCGGTGACCGTCGTCTGACCCAGCGCGGCGGCGACGGCCGGTGCGGGGGCCGTCAGGTCAGGGCCGACGCTCCTGGTCTGTCCGGTCCGGCGGTCGTAGAGCGAGACGCTGGTGCGCGCGCTGCCGTAGACGAGATCGGGATTCTTCGGATCGGGGGCGGCTTCGCCGTATTCCTGGATGTTCACCGGATGCCAGTCGTGGAAGGTGATGCGTCCGTCGTTCGAACGGCTGTCGACGCACGCCGATCCAGAGTCCTGCTGGCCGCCGCACACGCGGTAGGGGAAGGCCTTGTCGGTCGAGACGTGGTACATGGCGGCGGTTGGCTGCGTGTACCAGTTGCTCCAGCTCGCGCCGTGGTTCGCCGAGATCACCGCCCCCTGGTCCGACACGAGGATGAGGATGTCGGGATCGTTGGGATTGATCCACATCTTCTGGTAGTCGTCGCCGCCCGGTGCGCCGCGCACGGCCGACCAGGTGACGCCGCCGTCTTCGGTGCGCCAGAAGACGGTGGAGCAGCTGTACACCTCGTCAGGATTCTTCGGGTTGACTGCCAGCGTCGGCAGATCGCCGCCGCCGATGCGCGCCAGCGGCCGCGCATCCGGATTGGCGGTCCCGCTGCCGGCAGGGCCGTGCGCGGCGAGGAACCAGTGGGCGCCGGCGTCGTTCGTGCGATAGAGCGCCGTTCCGCCGCCACCAGCACCGGCGCCGCCGCGGCCACCGCGGCCGGCGGGCGACGCGCTGAGGCTGGCGACCATCGCGTAGACGGTCCTCGGGCTGCTCACGGAGATCGACAGGTTCGCCTGGCCGACGATCGGCAACCCTTCAGTCAATGGATTCCACGTCGAGCCGCCGTCGGTGGATTTGAAGATGCCGCCGGTGTTCTGCTCCGCGGTGCCGCCGAAGGCGCCGCCTTCGATGAAACTCTGCTGCTGCTGCCAGAGTGCGGCGTAGACGACGTTCGGATCGGACGGGTCGATGCGCACGTCGTCGCTGCTCGTGTACTCGTCCTTGTAAAGGACCTTCTGGAAGGTGCGCCCGCCGTCGGTCGTCCGGAAGACGCCGCGCTCGGCGTTCGGGCCATAGGGATGGCCAAGCGCGGCGACGAACATCGTATTCGGATCGCGC